>NZ_JBBORC010000002.1 GCF_038004425.1 Solibacillus sp. FSL W7-1464 | reverse complement strand
TGTAAACGCTAAACTAGAGTTAACAGTTTTCCACAAATAGAAATCAACAGAATTCCCCAAATAAGATTAAACAGTTATCCAAAAACTATCATTCTTTCAATATACTTATATTAAGTTTATTGAAGGTGAGGAATTAGGAGTGAACAGGTTTATGAATTATATAGAGATCCACCGATTATATAAAGAGGGATTCTCAAAAAGTGCAATTGCAAAAAAGTTAAATATATCAAGAAATACAGTCATAGATTATTTGAATATGACGACTGAGGAATTTGAAGAGTTCATAAGTTCCTTACGGACTAGGGAGAAAAAATTGGATCAGTTTCATGATGAAATACTTGAATGGTTACGTGAACATCCTGATTTATCAGGAGCACAGGTTTATGATTGGTTGGAGGAGAAATTCAACTTTAAAGAGGTCGCTGAAAATACCGTTCGGAATTACTTAAATGAATTAAGAGATCGTTATCATATCCCGAAAGTTTTGACTCAACGTACATATGCCACTGTTCCAGAACTACCAATGGGAAAACAAATACAGGTAGACTTTGGTCAAACAGTGGTAAAGGATAAAGATGGTCATAATAAGCGTTTGTACTTCATTGCTTTTATACTTTCTCATTCAAGGTATAAATATGCGGAGTGGTTAGATCGTCCGTTTCGTACAGCTGATGTCATTCGAATGCATGAGAGTGCTTTCCATTATTTCGGGGGAATTTCTGAAGAAATTGTTTATGATCAGGATGCGTTATTAGCAGTAAGTGAAAATGCAGGTGATTTAATTATGACATCGGAATTTACCAAATACCATCAAACACGGCAATTTAATATATATCTTTGTAGAAAAAGCGACCCGGAGTCGAAAGGAAAAATCGAACAAGTCGTTAAGTTTATCAAAAATAACTTCAGTAAACATCGTGTATTTGGTAACATCACAGATTGGAATCAATCTTGTCATGCCTGGCTCAAACGAACAGGAAACTATAAGGTACATCATAATACGAAAAAGAGACCTTCTGAAGTGCACGCCCTCGAAAAGCAACACTTAAAGAAAGTCTCTGGTACCTATATTTTCGAGAATATTCTCGCTTCTAGTATAACAAGAAGTATACAAAAGGACAATGTCATTCGTTTTGGCGGAAATCGATATAGTGTACCAAAAGGTACATTCAGAGGAGATGCGCCTAATATTGCATATGTTCAAGAAGATGATGGTTGGTTAATTATTCGATTAAAGCAAACTGGCTCAATATTAGCAAAACATAAAATTTCTAGTGAACGAGGTCGTGTTATTTCTGACCCTTCCCATCGAGAATACGGAACATCTAAACGAGAATTATTAATCAAACAAATCGAAGATGTATTTTTAGATAAAGAAAATATTCAGTGGTTAATACATCAATTAAAAGAGCGATACCCTCGACATTTAACTGATCAATTAAAAGTACTTGAACAAGCAATAAAGGTTTACCCTAATCATTGTGATCAGGCATTAGAAGAGGTGAAAAAACTCAATATGACAAGTGCGAATGATTTTCGGGATATTGCCAACTCTCTATCTATACAGAGCCAAAAAGGCTCTCCTTCGGCTATTGAACTGAATCAGAAATATAAGGATTTGATTGCGCCAGAACGATCTGAAGATATTTATTTAAAAGTCTTAGCTGGAGGTAGAGATTAATATGACCCATCCTTTCGAATTATTACAAGACAAATGTCGCACCCTACGTCTGGCTGAGACAGCAAAAGAGTTGCCGAATCTAATGCGAGCAGCGGAATCAAAGAATTGGACTTATCATGAATTGATTCACGAAATCTTGAGTTACGAATTGAACTGTAGAGAGAAAAAGAATAATGAGAGATTAATGAAGTGGGCTGAGTTTCCAGAGAAGTTAACTTTTGAAGAATATAACTTGAATGAACAATCAGCAATAGGAGAAAAACAACTTAATGTTCTAAAAGAATTGAATTGGGTTGAAGAATATTTCACATTAATTATGATGGGCCCAACTGGAGCTGGTAAAACGCATTTGTCGATCGCTTTAGGAATACACGCCGTGGAGAAAGGATACCAAGTATCCTTTATCTCCATGAGCCAACTCATGTATGTTTTAAAAACAAAAGAATATACCAACAAGTCGAAAACTCGTTACAAGCGGATTATTACATCTGATTTGATTATCATTGATGACGTGATGTACATGACATACGAAGCTCAGGAAGCTAACTTATTCTTTCAATTTATCTATGATTTATATGATAAAGCTGCATTTATATTGACATCAAACAAAGGTCCAGGAGAATGGGGGAAGTTTTTAGGAGACCCAACATTAACAACCGCTATTTTGGATCGCTTACTTCATCGAAGTGAGATTATCACATTTGACAAAGAGGCAGATAGTATTCGAATGAAATATAGAAAGGCTTTATTCCAACATCAAACTGTTGAAACTTAATTGGTGAAAACTGTTGAAACTTACTTGTGAAAAACTGTTTAATTCTACTTGACGGTTACAGTAGTATACGTTAAAATTAATGTTTTCTTTTCCAAATCTAATTTATCTATTATTAAAGTAGTTTTTCCAGAACCAGCTACAGCATTAATTACTTTTTTATTAATCATTCACTAATCCACCCTATTGCCGCTTTAATATATTCTGGAATGTTGAAATGGTTTATTGAATAATCTTGTGATTCTTCTACTAATAAACAAAGTAATCGAAAAGCTGCTTCTGCTTTATTGTTTAACATATAGTTTAAAACACCATTAGACATCTGTGGCTTTGCTATATATGTCTCAATATATTCTAAGTTGTTATTGTATAAGCAAACTTCAAATGTATGATTTAAATTATCTTCGTCAGCAAAAACTTTGATCCTATCATTTTGATAATCAACGTAACTTTTCTCAATATTTCCATCATAATTATGATCATTATCTGTAATAACTGCTACTTTTTTATTTAATAAATTAGCAATTTCCAAATATCTTTTAAATGTTTTTCCACCACAAGAAATTATGGTTATATCTTTTTTATAAGATTCTTCACCAACTAAATGCTTGAAAAATTCATTTAATAATATGTATTCTGCATCACCCTCCACTAATATTACCTTTTTCGCTAAAATAAAATTTAATACATTATTGTCTGGCGCTTTTTCAAAAAACTTTGCGGTTTCTGCTTTTAAATCATGTAATTTAGTTACCTTACTATCTTCACTTATAAATATGGCGTTTTGTAAATCCAATCTAGACGTGATCATATTACTATGTGTAGCAATAAATGTTTGCTTTTGAATACCCGTTGAAATAATTTTATCTATTAGTTTATGCATATTCACATGACTTAAGTGATTCTCTGGTTCTTCAATTAGAACTATGTCGTTTTTATTAGAATTATTGGAGAGTAAAAAATCGGTGTTAATAAATATTTTTTCTCCTTGTCCAAAATTTTCAATTTGAATACCTGCTTTTTCAATTGTTATATGTTCTTGGAACATGTTTCCTTGAGATGTATTTAATTTAATCTTTAAATCATTTATCTTAGGTAATGAAAAATCCGAATACAGTTTATCTGAAAATTTTTGTGCATTATCTCTATAGCTATTATTAATTTTAAAACGAGTAGCTCTATCTGTATTCCCTTCATATACCTTATTAATATAGTCTTTCATAGCAAAAGTGGAATTTACTTTTGAGCTATCTAAATACGAATGATTTATATAACTCGCGTATTTTCGGTAGCTATTATATTGTTTGTCAGCAAAAGTTCGAAAATCAACTGAGTAATACTCAAATGGAAAAATATTTGTTTGTTTTAAAGATTCATTGATAACATCTGAGTATTCATCGTTAGGCTGAATAACCATTTTTAAACCGTTTAATTCCCTTCCTAACGAATTATTTTTTCCGTTAATATCAAAATTTCCAATATCATCATCTAGGAAAATTTCGACTTCTACAAAAGGGAGATCTTCATACTTTTTGGTTCCATTCATATACTTTTCTACTACTTCTATATTAAATAATTTTTGTAATCCTATTTTTTCTATCATAGAAAAACTTCCACTTAAGACAGCTGAAATAGCTAATAAAATTGAAGACTTTCCTACCCCATTTTCTCCAATTAAAATGTTTCTATTTTTTTGAAAATCTATTGTAATGTCTTTGAACTTTTTAAAGTTATGTAATTTCACAGATTTTATCATTATGTCACCCCTTTTTTAACCATATTTTAGCATACAGATTATTTAAATACATAATATGTTAATTTTAAAAGTAGAAATTTGCAAAGAAGATTTTTGCAAAGTATCTTTTTATAAGTTATACTTTAGTTATTAAATGATAAGTTCGAAAATATATATCTATGAGGAGATGATGAAATGGCGATAACAATCGTAGTAGGGAACTTTAAAGGTGGCGTGGGTAAGACAAAAGTGTCGGTTATGGCGAGCTGGGAGCTAGCAATGGCACGTGGGAAAAAGGTACTTTTAGTCGATATGGACCCGCAAGGAAATGCGAGTACATTAATTGCACGTTCAACAGGTGTAACAGAAATTAACACAAGTATTTTTGAAGGGTTCCAGAACGGCTCATTAAAAGAGTGCATCGTAGAAGTGACGGATAACCTGCATATGATTCCGGCACAAGTATCGTTCAAAAACTTCCCGAAATTTTTATATGCCAATGTAAAAGAAGAAATCGACCAAGTTTCGTATTTAAAGAAGCTACTCGATCCGGTTCGTGATGAGTACGACTACATCTTCATTGACGTACCACCAACAATTAGCGACTTCTCGGATAATGCGATGATGGCTGCAGATTACGTTTTAATTATCCTGCAAGCTCAGGAGCTATCGCTTGAAGGTGCTGAAACGTACGTAAAATACTTGCAATTCATGGCCGACAATTATGATGCAGATATTCAAGTAGCTGGCGTTTTACCAGTATTACTTCGTCCAGGTGGTCGCGTAGATATGTCGACAATCGAACGTGCGAAAGAAATGTTCGGTGAGGACAACGTGATGGAAAATGTCATCAAACACTTAGAACGCTTAAAAGCTTGGGACGTAACAGGAATTACAGACAACGATATGCACGACCGCAAAGCACACCAAGTGTTCCTAGACGTAATTGATGAGCTTGAGGAGAAATTAGCTCAGTTTGAGGAGGCTGGTAAGTATGAGTAATGAAAAAGGCGGTTTAATTAAGAAAAAGAAAAAGCCGACAATCATGCAGCCTTCAATTCCAGTAAAGAAAAATGATATGGATTTCGGCTACTCTGCCCCTGTAAAACAGGACGAGCCAGTAGCAGCCGTTGAAACACCTACTCCTGTGGTTGTTGAAAAAGAAGTAACAAAAATTGAGCCAGCTCAGCCACGTAAAAAGCTTGGCGTTGGGAAATCTAACAGCACAAAAAGTTTAAAGGTTCCTACTGTCATTCACAGTGAAATCAATTTACTTGGTTCATTTATGGACGAAGGGAAAACGTACGTGATTTTGCAAAAGCTGATTGATAGTTATGTGAAGAACGAGCTAACGGATCGCCAGCAGCGTCAGTTTGAGTTTATGGTTGAAGCGTTTCATGAAGAGAAATAATTATTATATTTTAAAATAATTTCAAAATTCAAAAAAACCGTTCCTTTTATGGTAAAATATACATATATAGGAACGGAGTGATAAAATGACCATTAATACTTTATATTTCAATATTTATGGAGACAATATTGTAGAATGTTCTCGTGCTTTTGAATATATTTTAAAAGGATTTTATTTGGCAAATATAACTTTAACTAAACAGTATAATATTGAAAATATTTCTGCGCCACGATTCTGTATCTTAACTGATACATCTCAATATATTTTCACCTTCATTCCTGGAACTAGTGCTGCTAGATGGGATAAAGATATTTACACTGAGTTTGTTTTAAATAATGGCGGTCCATTAAAAGAAGGCGCAGATGCAATAATTACAAGAGTTTATGGTAAAGATGATGAGGAAATTTTAACTTCTATGGAATTCAGTGCAGCACTCCCTGCTGGAAATAACACATGGCAAAGAAGTGGTAGAGCATATTCATTGTCAGCCGCAGGAATCCCATATTTTTATATAGTTCATTTAGGCGGAAAAGAGTTCAAAAAAGGTAAAGAGAGATCCCTAGATAAATTCTCTACGCGGTTACCTAACCCAGCATTATCCTTGTCATTTACGTTAAATACAATAAATATGGCTGCACCTTCCCTAATTGTATATGATAATGCACCTGAAGCAGATTCAACTATCCAAAATTATTATTCAGACTGCTATGGTATTGAAGATTTTAGTTTATACCTCTATAAATTAATAACAGAACAAAATTACGATAAAGAATTACAAAATATTTATAAAAAAAATATACTGTTTTTAAAGTTAAGAAGTCACGATGAAAACGGTAAAAATTTCACATCTAATGATTATACATACGTTTTTCAACATGAAAATCCATATAGTGGACTTGCTCAAGTAATAAAAGAACGTAAAATACCTTGGAAAAAGAAAATGGCTGCTAAAACTTTTGAGAATTTTTCCTTAAAGCATCGTACTCCTATATTTAGATTAATCGAATTTTTAAGTGATTACTCGTATGGCATAGCTTCTAAAGATTCTCTTCCTCTAACTTTTGTTCCTGCTGAAAATAGACAAGAAGTTGCTGATTTTATTTGCCAAGAACTATATCCGAATAAAATTAGTAAAGACTTTATCAGTTGGATTTACAAAGAAGAAGATTTGGTGATTTGTACTATAAATGGATTTAAACCTAGAGGAGATGATTCCCGACCCGATCGAGGTTTACCACCCTTCGCAAAGATGTTAGCTAATACGGATATTTTAACTTTAATATTTGGCCCTGCTTTACCTATTCAGTGGCAACAATTAGATTCAAAGCCGGAGCACTTAAATAAAACTAACGGCTTATGGCAATCCATTTTTGCTTTTTCTGATGCAATTTTAGTTGAATCATCTACCCGAGATAATGAACACTTTAAGTATAATACTTACTTAAAGGAACATTGGTTCACTTCTAAAAAGAAGAAAAAAAATACAACTCCAATATCTTACTTCCCTAAGATTGTAGGAGAACATGATGTTGATACGTCGCTACATATACTTTTTGCATATATCGGTAATCATTTTGAAAGTGTATGCAACCCTCCAGGCGGAGACTGGAGTGGAGTATCTCTTTTAAAGAATAACTTAGAATATCGATGGACATCCATGAATAGGGTATCAGAAGAAGGCACAAAGCGACCTGATCACATTTATCAATTACTATACAATTCTATAGACACCTTATTATTAATAGAATCTAAAGGTATTAAAAATGATTTAATGAAATCTCAAGAAGCTAATGTCGGAATTGGTATGATAAATTATTTAAAAAACTTGATGAACCGTGATTATACCGCAATTAGAGATGCAAATGGATGGAAAAATATTCACGGCCAAATGACTATTGATGATTTCCAAGTATTTAGTGCTGTAGCTTATCTATTTACTAACGATTTCAACGTAGAATATTCTTCATCTCCGACTTTATTCCAGCATTCAAATTCGCAGCTAATTTTTGCTTTAGAAATTAAAAAAACAGTTTCAGTAATGCACATCTTCACAGCCAATATGGCTGCATATAAATTTGCAGAATTTTTATTTGAAACAATGGACAACTCACACTTACCTCTTAAAATTTATAAACCAATATAAAAGAATCACCTAGATAACGCTTGCTATCTAGGTGATTCTTTACTTATTTATTTTCCAAACCCCTCTTTGCCCTCCTCTTAAAAGAATATTTTCCTTCCTCAAAGACTCAACAGCAGCTTGTACTTTTACTTTGAATTTAGATTTAGTATATCCCTTTTTATCTATATAAAGCTCATTTAAAACATTTTCTGATAAATCCATTCGTTGAATCAATAAAATATAAGCTTCTTTAGATGAAATTTTCCCATCTTCTTGTTCGCTTAATATTATTTTCAAATGATTTTTAATAGCTTCTCTATTCATTCAAATAACTTCCTTAGAAATTTTTATATAATGTTTCTAACACTTCTTCGTTAGTACCGTTTAATACTTGATTTAAAGTAGATTTACCATTCGATAAAAACTGTTTATTTTTATATAAATCTTCTGGTACTGGATATTCTAAATCTGTTTCGCCACGTTTCCCGTCAAAAGATAACATCCATTTTACACCTTTAGAATTCAATTTATCTAACTCTAAAAATAAACTTTCTACATCTAAATCTGCAATGTAACGGTTATTACTTCCAGCATAAGGTGGATCTAAATAAATTAAATCCCCAGTCTTAGCCTGATCTAGAACGTCTCTGTAATCTAAATTTGTAAATTGGAATTTTTGAAGTTTTAAATGCCATTTCTCCACTATAGACTCAAAATTACTTGGCTTCATACCTCTTCTTGATAAATGAATAGAATTGTTAAACTCCCCCTCTTTATTAAATCGAACAATTCCATTTACACATGTACGAGTAAGGAAGGCTAAATCTATGCCGTTAGGATTGGAATTGAATCTATCTCTCACATTGTAAAAATGATTAGGGAAATCTTCTTGTAATAACATCCATTCTCTTTCATACAATTCTATAAGTTCATTCGGTTGATTTTGTACTAACTGCCAAAAATCTATTAATGGTGCATATAAATCATTCGCCCAGACATTATTTACTTTATCTGCTGCTAAATAAGAGACTGCTCCTCCTCCAAAGAAAGGCTCAATATAGCGATTCATTCCCATAGGGATTTCTTGAACTATATGGCTTGCTTGTTTTCTTTTACTACCAGTCCATTTTAAAATTGCTGGAATGGGTTCTAATTTAACATTGTTCTTTTTTTTTTCAGCATTTGACTCTGAATCATTTTGTGAATTTTTTTTAGGTCTACCTCTTTTTTTCTTTATTGGAGTAATCTCCTCATTTGTAAAACCTAAACTTAGACTAATTTGTTCAGTACTTTCATTTTGAATTAAAGATTCTTCAACACTACTTTCTTTTAGATCAACTGATTCAATATTATTTTTTTTACTACCTTTACTAACTAATTCTTTTGACTCTATCAGTTCGATTTTACCTTTTTTCGTATTAAGTAACCTCGTATTACTTAAATTTACATATTCTTCTTCTAATTCAAAAGCAATATAATCTAGTCCTAATTTTTTAGCTACTACACACTCTGTACCTGCCCCACAGAAAGGAGTTAAAAGAACATCTCCTTCTTTAGCTGATAATCTTATTATTCTATCAATCACTTTTTCTACTTTTTGAGTAGGATGTTTACCAAATAACAATTCCTCTTTCTTTTTATTATTCGGAATATCCCAAACTGTTCTCATTTGCTTCAAAGGTTGTTTAATCAAGTCGCTATCATAATCATGATTTTTAGACATTTCATAATTAAAATAATAATCTCTATTCTTCGCAGATCCCGTATGTGCCCATAATATTGTTTCATGACTAGCTGTCAATCTACGACCTGACAAATTTGGGAAACTGTTTCTCTTGAACCAAATAACTTCATTTATAATCTCTATTTCTAAAATTTGCATGGCAAAATTGATTATACCTATATTATGATACGTTCCAAATACCCAAAGTGATCCTGTTGGTTTTAAAACCCTTTTCGCTTCACTCAACCAATTAAGAGTAAATGTAAAATAATCAGATAACGGCATGTCATCCCAATTTTGCATTACTTTATCCCATTTGCCTCCAAAACCTTTTAAATCACCTTCATTTTTCCAACTCCAATTACCCCCCTTGCTAAGATTATAGGGTGGATCTGCCACAATAATATCTATTGAATTATCTTCTAATAATTTCATTCCTTCGATGCAATCCATCATATATACTTCATTTTTATTTAACATTTAGTAATAACTCCTCATTTAAAAATAAAACTTTTTTATCTAAGTAATCTTAACATTAATTAGGCAACATTTAATACAAGTTAATATAGTAATAGAATTTATAAATATCCATCAACATCATCTGTCTTCAACTTAATATAATGTTCCATAATCGTCTGATGTGATTTATGGCCAGATTGCTTTGCGATAGTTGGTATATCGGCACCTTTTTGATACATCGCCGTAATTTGTGTTTTACGAAACGTGTACGGCGCAAAGCCTAGCCAGCTTTGAATGGCTTGGTTGTAGCTCACTTCACTAATTTGTCGACTCGTATGATTACCCCATTTATCCGCTGCGCCAACAAAATAATCGTTCATTTGCAAGGCACACGCGGCGATATACTTTCGAATCGCCTGCACGCACTCTAGCGTCAGGCGTTTTTCTTTCATTTCACCTTGCTTCACCATCATCACCTGCACCGTGCGATTGTCTAAATCAAAATCACTCACTTTTAGGCGCACCATTTCAGATGGACGATTGGCTGTAATAAGGTTCACTAAACAAATCGCACGTTTGCGAATATCGCTTTTTTTTTCCGTATCATAACGATCAATAAGACGTAGCACATCGCTTTGCTTTTCAGCACTCTTCCCCCGCATGGGCTTTAAGCGCAAATATTCCTCTTGATTATATAAACTACGTAATAATTTGATACTAGTATCGTGCTCTGAGGTAAATTGAAATCCATATTCATGCACTAACCAGTACTTCACACCGGCTAAGCGTCGATTAAATGTCGACAACCGAACTTGCTGCTGTGTAATTAAATGATGGAGATATAACTCTAACGAGTCAAAATCTAACTTTAATAAATGTTCATCGCAAAACACCTGGAACTGTTTAATGTCAGATTGATATTGTGCCAGCTTCTGTTGTTGGATTTTCTGCAGAGTCTCATCTTTTTGCTTCGTCATTTTATATTGCTGCAAAGAGAACAATGTTTCTTCCATTCAAATATCCTCCTCTCATAAAAAAGTTGACTTCTGTACACGAACTGACGTTTGTTTTATTATAACATAATCAACCTTAAATAACGATTATTTTTTAAGGTTGAAAGAAAGGAAATGCCTGAGATATTATTAGTCAAACTTCTTTCTGAAATGTAAAATATAGGTACCACAAATTGAAAGGTTTGATTTTTATTTTATCATTTTTAGAAAATGAAATGATTGCAATCTTAGCAGTTCTAGGAATTATTGTGCCTGCTTTATTTGCGCTTTTTAGCGTAAATAATTACACTGCCTTTGATCGTAAATTAGTCCCTCGTAATAAAAGTTCTATCATTTATATTAAACAGTTAATTGGGACATTTCTTTATATCATCCCATTAATTATTGTATCAGCCTATTACTTTGCTTTTCTCGGCTACAAATATATTGGATTTACTGCGATTTATTCATTTATCTATCTAATATTCGCAATCTATTTGATGAGCAAAGTTATCTCACTTTGGAAATGGTGTACAAAACATATAGTGATTCTACCGCCATACCCAAAATTATTTAGCCTGAATGAAAAATATAAAATACATTTGACCATCCTGTTTACATACGCAATTTTAACTACTCTTGCAATAGGTCATTTAAAAACAAAAACAGTTGCGATTCTAACAACTGAATTTCTAATACAAGCACTTATATTTTCAGTTGTTGATTTTATAATTTGTCTTGTAATCTTATTACCATTATTCAGTCGTAGCAATTCTGTAGATTACAAGTTAATCTATGACCATGAACTAATTGATTCTGCTTCATTAAAAACAATTACCGAGGATCAACCTTTAATTTTGGAATATTACTTGAATGAAACCACTTCTGTCTATAAGACCGAGAATTTAAAATATCGCATAATACGCTATTCTAATGGTAATGAACCGGTTCACTATACTGTTTATGAACTACTAGAAAAACAAGAAACATAGAAATGTCTAAAATTCATAAATAAAGAGGTAAATAGAATAATATAGAGAATACTAATTTAATAAGGTTAACCAGTTAACCCTTAATATATCAATACTTTTTAGTTAACTCGGAGGGATTCAAATGGCAGATAAAACATTTGGTTTTAAAGTAAGCGATGAAGATTATGAACGTGCAAAGCTCTTAATTGAAACAAGTGGACTTTCATCAAAAGAATGGTTCCAAAATGCTCTAGCTAATTATGAAGTTAAAACACTTCAAACAAATGCTCCTGAATACTCTCGGAACTTAACGGAACTTGAACTTCATACTACACGTATTTATGAATTAGTAGTAGGCATGGTGCAACAGTCTATTTATTTTAAGGATCATGCTGTACGTGAAGTTTCAGAGCAACTTGAAAAGAAAGAACAACTAATGCTAGAGCTTCAAGAAAAATTACAGCAAACAAAGCAAACTGTTCAGACCCTTCAAGCGGAAAAACAAGAACTTACGGCAGTTCAAGCAGAGCAGGCAAAACAGTTAGAGGAGGGTCGCCTTTCAACAGAAAACAGCCAACTCCTTATCGCAGAGTATAAAGAAAAAAACGATTCGTTAACAGGACTTGTTGCAAAATATCAAGGTTACGCTGAGGAAAATGAAAAAATAAAGATTGCCTTCACAGAGGAAAAAGAGGCACTACTGCGTACGGCAGCTACTGAAAAGCAAGCACTTGAAAAGGCGCTAGCTGCTGCTACAAATGAAGCAAAGGCCAATGCCGACCAAGTAACAGCACTTGAAAAAGCACTAGCTGACGAAAAGGCAAAATCTGAGCAAGCCACTGCCCTGCTCCAAGAACGTCATGAACTTGCATTAGAACGTGCCATCGTGAAGGCTGAGCGCGAATATCAGGAGAAACTACAAACCCAGCTCGATACATATAACGCTCGTATCACCGAGTTACAGGCTGAAAATGATCGTATTCGTGGTACTTATGAAAGTCGTTTAGAAGAGCTTTTGAAAAATAACGGCAATAAGAAATAACTTAGGAGGAGTCACATATGAAGTCAACTGGCATCGTACGAAAAGTTGATGAACTAGGGCGTATTGTCATCCCCATGGAGTTAAGAAGAACGCTTGAAATCAATGAGAAGGACCCTGTTGAGATTTTTATCGAGGGTGAGGAAATCATTTTGCGTAAATACGAGCCACAAGCAGCTTGCATCGTGACAGAAGAAATTACATCAGAAAACTTTACGCTATTCAATAACATCACCCTCTCGCCAAAGGGTGCCGAAATACTGCTAGATACTTTACAAAGAAAATAACCTTCAATACAGAAATAAGCAGGTGAAGCCATAACTGTAGCTTCATCTGCTTTCTCATTTGAAAATCTTTCCGAATAAGATATGCATCAAATAAATTTATTTAAAAAGGAGTGTATATTTAGATGGATACGACTGAAATGCTAACTGAATTACAGAGCAGTCATTACAACATTTATAATGAGGCTTTAACAAGCAAAATACAATTATCTAAATTAGACTCAACTCTAGTTTTTTTATCGAGTAATGCTTTTTACGACTTGGATTCTCTAATTTTGTTAACTAATAACAACAAAATACATGGTACTTATAGTCTGTGTAGAAATATCTTAGAGAAACTAATATACATGAAATATATTTTAGAAGAAAATTCTTTAAATAGAGCAAAGGATTTTCAATTAGCTAATTTCAAATTAAGATTGAATATTTACGAAAAAGCAAAGAAATTGTATCACGATTTAAAATCTCTCTACACCCCAGAAGAAAATAAAGAGATGAAAATAAAATATAAACACCAAAAATTCTACGCATCAAAAGATAAATATAAATGGTACGGAGGAAAAGGAATAAACAGTATTTCGGGACTCTTTAGTTATTACAATGAAAATGAATTTGGCTACTTCTACATGAAATATAGCGGTGAAGTCCATAGTAATGACGCTATATCAAAGTTTTTAGAAACTGGGGGAAACTTTCAAACGAATGAACAACACGATAATACCGAGGTGATTTATGTAGCAATAAAAGCCTTTTGTGATATTTTAAACTTATTAGTAAAACATTATAATTTAGACGATCAATTTACGTCGTTTAATATTTCTACAGATTTTACAATTAAAATCTAATTCCCCTATAAATAGTGCTATTTTCAGCATCCTAATAATCAACCCACCTAACAAAAGTAGAAATTTCTACTTTTGTTAGGTGGAATTTTTAATTATCCAAAATACATCTAAATAAAAATAGCTGCTCCTCCGTCAAATTCAGTTCTCGTTTAATATCAGCTAATTTTCTTTCCCTTTCAATATGTGCCATGAGTTCATTTGGATTCCGTACCAAATCTTCAACAGTCACACCATAAAGTAAAGCCAGCTTAATCAATTTTGCTAATGGTGGAATCGACCTTCCTATTTCATAGTAACCGTATGCTGATGATGTTAAATTTAAAAAGTCTGCTACTTCAAATGTTTTGAAACCACAGTATATCCGTAGATTTTTCAAATTTTCAGCGAGATAATCTTTACTAAACGCTTCGTACTCCATTGTCGTCACATCCTCTATATAATGTCGCCTTGCACGCAAGGCGACGCGATTTTTTGCTTATAATACCTTTCCCTATCTCATGTTAATTGAAAAGAGACGTACGATGTGTACGCCTCTCTTGTTTTACATATAACCTTTTTCTTTTAATGAAATAAAATTATTTTCGCCAACAATCAAATGGTCGAGAAGTTCCACACCTAACAGCTCCCCTGCCTGCTTTAAACGCTCGGTAACATCAATGTCCTCTGGGCTTGGTGTACAATTTTGGCTGGGGTGGTTATGTGCGACAATTATACTACCTGCATTTTGTAAGAATGCTGTTTTAAATACTTCACGTGGTGTTACGATGCTCGCATTTAGTGAACCTATATGACAACGGTGTAAAGATTGAATTTGATTTTTCGTTGATAAACAAGCGACTAAAAAGATTTCTCTATCCTCGTCCCCAATAAATTTCATGGCAATATTAGCAAAGTCTTGAGGGCTACGAACTGTATAATCTGTAAGGTTTTCCGACAAATATTTCTTTGGCAGTTTACGACGCTCGGCTTTAATTTTCACAATCTCATAAATCGGTTGCAGTGTGTCATTTTTAGGATTTGTCATGATGTTTCCTCCTTAGATTTTTTATTCTACAATCCCTTTGGCATAAGCAATTGCATTGGTAAAACCTCTCACATAGGACTGGTTCATCTCACCATCTTTGAAAATCGTAAACATATCTGTTGGAGCATCTTCTTGCCAATGTCCCATCACTTTGACAACTTCAATAAAATGTGTGGAACGACTACTCGTAACGTGCCAAATACCATTCGTCCAATGGTCTACTCGAATCATTTGAAGTCCCTCCTTAGATTTTTTTGATTGCTTTAGCCGCAATCACGAAGTCGGAAGGCTGAATTTTTTCCGATTTCTTGGCTATGCCATGCAGCTATTTGCAGCAATCAAAAAGCAAGGAATTGCCCCAGCAATAGCTCAAAAATTTTTGTAGCGGTAGCGTTTTAAGCAAAAAATTTTGACGGTCCTTGCTTTTTGAGGTGAAACTCGGATAGCAGTGTGGTAGGCAGAATCTGCCACGCTGATTGCCGACAGTTGAACGCAAATGGCAAAGCCCAAGCAAACGATCTTGTTGCTTGGGCGTATGGCGAAAGAAATCGAAAAAATGCTCACAATAAAAGTGACTGCCGTAACAGTCACTTCCGATTTGTCTTGTTATTAGATTTTGATCTTCGCCTCGTTTGGTATGGCGGCCTAGCCGTAAACGGTACAGGAATCTACTCGCTGTTAGGCACTTACAGCGAGTAATTATCGGAGCGTTTAATGCCAAAGCGACACGTACCTCTTCACACAAAGCGTCGTTTGCTTGTGATGAAGGGGTAGTGTAGGCGCAAAATTTATCATTAAAAAAGGGAAAATAATCAAAATGTATAAATAAGTACTTATAGAGATTTAAATATTTATGATATGAGGTGTATATATGACCAGTGAATCAAACAAAGAAAATATTATTGCTAATAATTTAGAAAGCACCCTAGCTCAATTTATCGAAGAATTAAATGAATACAGCAACAAAAAGCAGGCATTTCTAGATGAATATTACCCTATCGATATTCCAAATGAAGTTTGCAATTATGCTTTCATACAAGGAATAAAATTTGAAAATAGTTTTAAACCTAAAGTTAATGATTTTGTACATTTAATGGGCTGGGATGATGAAGAATTATTTTTATGGACACATACTAAAGATACATATACTGCGTTGGTTTCTAAAGTTTCTATTCGTGTAAAAGAAAAAAACTTTTGGAAGAATAGCGGAAGAGTTATTCAATTAGCATATGCTTACTCAACGGATTTTGAGCATAATATGGAAATAGATTATAAATGGTGTTATTATTTTGATTCTAATAAATCAATTTCAGAACAAGAAATATACGATTGTGATGAACTAGACAGGCACTGCTTATTGAATGGTAATATATTGAAACTCTCTGACTTATCTAGCTTTTTTCCAATTATAGAGCTACTTTTACGTGATGATAAAGCATATACTGCCATAAGTAACTTTTATACATCTATGCAAACACATTATTGTTGTTTGATATGCGAGTTAAATCGATTCCCATATAAAAAACATCCAAGCCATGAACCAAAAATTTGGGAGCAAGCAAATATAATATCTGATTTTGAATCAGCTATTGTTCAAGCTTGCCGCTGTGTCGAGGCATTAATAGGTAAACCCCCTAACAAAGAAAAAGCAAACCGTTTTTTAGAACATAAACGAAAGTGGATTAATGAAATTGGTATAAATCCGGATGACGAATTCGTAAAAGGTAAAACTACATATATAGATTTCTACTATAAACTCTTTGACCTTAGAAATGAAGCTGCCCATAGTTATGGAACAATACCTTTTGACCTTGAGAGATTACAAACTGTTGAAGCACAATGTTTTGCTTCATTATTACTTGATGGATACATTAAAAAAAATATCTTATCAAGTGAGATTGTTACAGAGAAACTTAAAATAAATCAAAAACTGATAAATCAAGTTGATCATAAAATGAGTACCCCTAGAACATTTCCCTGGACTGATTAAAATTTATTACTTAATTTAAAAAACGAGCCTTTAACCAAATTAATTAGTTAAAGGCTCTATTAAGAAAACAATTAATCCATTGAAAGCTTCGTCTGATATCGTTTCTTAGGAATTGATTCATCTGGTTCTTCAAAGTCTCCTGTTCGTTCTCGATTTTGCACACGCTCAATTCTCTCCCTTTCCCCCTCCAACACCGGCTTAAAATGCTTCAGCTCGTCCTTCCCATACACATAAGCCCTCACCGTCTGATTTTCAGATGCAGCTGCATGGAGAAACGATGCTTTTGCCTCTCGCACTTCGCTAAATCCAATAATCGGTGCATCCGTTTTCTTATGATACAGCTCAATGACTGGCTTAGGCATATGCACTTCACGCAACGCGAATTGCTCTGAAAAGCTCTCATACATCATCGCTGCTGTTGGTTGCGGGTCAATCACATTCATCAGTAAAATGACCTTATCTTTTAGCATGCCTTCATTAATGACTTCTCCTCGTTCGTCCATTAAATGCTTCGTTTGACGGTCGTACTTGGCGATTTCAAAGCCATTGTAACGTGCATCAAATACTTCAATCGCAATTTTAGGCGCTTTTACATAAGAAAGGGCTGGTAAATGTTTGGCCAACCGCTCAAATGAAACCGCCTTGCTTTCTAGTTTTGGTTCCTGAATGATTTGTTCTAATTGCTCATACAGTTGTGGGTATAGCACAACATCTAGCGTGGCTAACGTCTTTTCAAGCGTCGCCTGAATCTCAAATAACGCCTTTCGCATTAATTCCGTATCTTTTGCCCATGTTGCAATATATCCTAATGAAAAATGGCTCGTATCAAAGCCTAAATACGCCATTGTCGCACAGGCAATCGATTCTGCTTGCGCCTCCTTGTGGGCACGTGTTGCTTCACGATAATCACCGCTACGCCCGTGCAGCTGAGCATGAGCAAATTCATGAATAAGCGTACTTAATTTAGCAACAGGATTATGTTCACTCGCATTAATGATAATTTCATTGGTCGATGGCACAAAGTAACCACGCCCTTCTTCATGAATCGAATATGTCTTCTCCGCAACATGCAACTGCTTAAATTGGTTTAAATAATGTTTAAACTGATCGTATAGCCTCTGGGCATCCTCATCGGTTTGAAATCGTTCATTTACAAAATCTCTAGTCGTTTTAAGTGGCTCTCCTGCTGTTTGGGCAATGTCAAAAACCGTTACCCATTTATATCGAACTAAGACGTTCTCCAGCTTTAGCTCGCCGTTTTCATAAACAGGTTGCTTTGTTTTCGGGTCGAGTACTGGCTGCTGCTCAAAAATAGGGGCACGAATTTGAATACCCTTCTCCCCTTTTTCTACATAACGCTCATGCTTTTTCCATGCTTGAAAGCCAGCAACATAAGTGGCTTTCGGATTTTGCATAAAAATGAGAATTTGGTTATCTACCGAATACTGGCGCATACTTGCCATGAAAGTTAAGTACCGCTTAAATTCAGCTTGGTTCGCAAATTGCGTCAGCTGTTCTTCAAGCCTTGTCGTAAGCTCTTTTGTACGTTCCTCATATGAGTTAGGTCGTAAAGGCATTACGCCTCACCTCGCTTTTGATATAAAGGCACATAACGCTGTTCGTTTTCAAATGGCACTTCTAAATACGCAACAATGTCGTATGAAAGTAAATCTGGTACTTCTACAATCGTCAGTAAATCACGCTTATCACGGTAAATCGGCTTATCACTAAACTCCACTTCTTCACGTCGATACATTTCTCCAACCTCCTTCTTTATTTCAAAAGTAGAAATTTCCACTTTTGAAAGGTATATATTTCTACTTTTGTTATTTATACTTTTATCAAGTATATTTTATTTACTAAGCTTAATCGTTGCACCTTCCACTCGCTTACCGTCTTCATCTAGCTCATACAAAGTAACATTATCTTTATCTTGCTGTTCAATTTCATAAAAATAATCTCTTTTTACTTCTCCATCTTTTTTATCAACAATATGCAATTGATTTCCTTCTACTTCCCATTCATAAGAAAATTTCATAGCTCCAAAATCCATTGTTAACAAATCATTGTCTTTAAAATCAAAAGAACCTGCTACACCATCAGATCCGTTTGCATCCCATTCACCCTCTAAATTCAATTGACTATCCCCACAAGCTACTAATAAAAACGTTAATAATATAATAGGCAACACACGCATCCACTTCATCACCTTAGCCTCCTATCTATTTTAAAAGTCGCATCATCGAAATACGGGTAGCTGACTTTCCAAGAGAAATCCCTCCTTTGGCACCTCCACTTGAATACCACATAGAACGAAGTACACTAGGACCACGAATAATTAATACACCGCAACCGATGATTAACATGAAGTCGTACCAACTATCAAAGTTAGCGAGCAACTGGACAATGGCTGCCATGAGTAGCACTTGCGTCACGATACTAACAATCTGGCTTAAAAATTCACGCCACCACACTTCACTAAAATCATAGTTTTCAGTCGCAATGGTAATCGCTGCAAAGACACTAAATATCTCTAAAATAATGAGGTCCACATGGTACACGCAAATTTTGAACGTGAAAACGATAAACACGACAACTAAAAATAGTAGCAGTAACGTAATTGCCATCGTGCCCGATCCAAACACATCTACGACCATGGAAGATTCAATTGAATTCGTAATGATGTCTGAGGAGCTGCCAGCAATTTCAACAAACATATACTCCATTAATGGGTACAGAATTTCTTTCACCACAAAATACAAAATAACCGGTAATAAAAACACCATGACGCTTGCCTTTAATGCACTAACGATAATTTCAGCAATATTACTTTCATTATTGGTCGCTTCATTTAACATGGCATTCAATATTCGAAACAGCACAATCGCCACAAGTAACACACCACCAAAAACAGCAAAAATGCGATACACATCTAAAAACAAGCCACTGAGCGCCTCATGGTTAAATAGCACCTCTGCTAAAAACTTAAAAACCGCTGTCAGTAAATCATTTAACCATTCATTTAACATATCCATAACTTTATCTTGAATGAAATTCACTACAGCTCACCTCATTTATTAGGCTCACTTCCTGAAATATTTAAGTCACCGTTTAATTCCTCCATTGCACTCTCAAATGTGACCTCCTGCTCCACGACTTCAAAGCCGAAAAAGTCCTTCTCTAACTGTTCCTGCTCAGTTTGCTTCGCTACTGCCTTTTTCGCAATATCTTCCTCAAATGCTTGCTGAGCGAGCGTCAACTTTTGTAGTTGCTCTGCTGAAGGCTTTGCATGATAGCCAAACTGACTGACCTCATATTTTTCCGTTACACCAGGGAACAATTGAAACTGAAAGGCTTTCTTTACTTGAATTGGTGGCTTATGCTGAAATAAAATGATGCCCATATCAGCCGGCATTTGCATAATTTCCCCTGCTGTCATTAAATCACGTGCAGCAAAGCTCTCATTTTCGCTCATGCTACTCGTCCGATTTTCCTTACCATACTGCTTCGATTCAGATTCTGTATCTACTTTAACGGTCGTTTTATCAAGCAAGTCCTTAAAATAAGTAGCCGTTGTCCGATTGGCAGCGTTCAAGCATAATTTAATCCCGCAGTTCCCTAAAATGGACTCTGCCTTTTTATCGCCGTAACGATCCTGAAGCTGCGAAATCGTTTGAATAATCGTCGCAACACTAATGCCGTAACCACGACACGTTGCTAAAAATTCCTCGTAATTATCAAACTTCCCGAGATTGACAAACTCATCTAAAATAAAGTTCACGTTCCGTGGCAATCTCGCATGGTGCAGTGCTGCTAGCTCGTACAATTCATTAAATAACTGACTAAAGAACAAGTTCACTAAGCTCTGCCACGACTGGTCCATCAATGGAATAATGACGTACAGCATCATTTTCTTCTGCCCGATATCCATCAAATGAAAATCGCTGAAACTCGTAAATTCAGCCACTTCGCTATCAATGTAGTCAGAAATGGTCGTAAGGAGCGACACAATAATACTGCCCTGCATTTCCTGCTTCGCTTTTTTATAACCTAGCTCGTAAGCTCGTCTTGCTGGATGCTTAAAATCAAGCTGTAAAAATTGTTTGTCGAGGTCACTGTCCCCGTGACCATCCTCGGTATCAAACGTTTGCAAAAACTCTAATAACCCACGCATATTGCGGTGCTTCGGCTCTAATTCATGAATAGCGTATAAAATGAGTGCTTTTAAGAGTGCACGCTGCGAGTAATACCAAACGTCTCGCTTACCGTCTTTATTGGCACTATCAACCATCTTCGTCGCAACTGTGGTCGCCTGCGTTTCCTTACGCACATAATCAAGTGGATTATGCCGGTCGCTCGCCTGCATGTTCATAAAATTAATGACGTGTACCTCGTAGCCCTGTGCCTCTTTAATCGCTGCCGTTTTCTCGTACACCTCAGCCTTTGGATCTGTTATGACAATGCTGTTCTCGGTTTCATATAAAACATTCGTCATAACAAAGGACTGCGTTTTATAACTCCCAGGTCCACCAACGACCATAATATTTCGGTTCGGCTTTGATTCATTTGGCTGGATTAACACTTTTTTATTGTAAATACCTAAAATAGTGCCATTCACTTTACATCACGCCCTTTAAGTGACTGTAAAAATGTTTCACGTACATCCTTCTCTGATTTTGCAATAAAATTGCCATCTAATATTTCCTTCTCCTTCGCCCAACGTGCCGAGCCGTGATACGCATTTTTCTCGTGAATATCCCAGCCCTCTTTCTTCTGTTTACGCCGAATTTGAATAAAGGCGCTATACACTAAATTTAGGAGCGTTAACAAGATGAATAAAGGATTTCTATTCGTCACATAGCCTTCAATCGTTTGGATTGGATGAAACAAAACCTCTTTTATACTCACAAACAGCGCCTCTGTCGTAATAGCGAGCTTCAATTCACCTAGCAATAAAATTAAATCAACGAAAAATATAATAACCACTTCAAAGAGAAGGAAACTAACGAGAAACCAAAGAAGTTTCTTCATACACCGTCTACCTCCGTCATGTTGCCAATAACTTTAAATTCACCAATCACGTACCGTTCCTCGTCTCTTAGAGCTTGTACCTCATACAATTGACTGCCATGATTCACAAGCGCACCGTCTAAATAGTAATTCGTCGTCGTATACACTAAAAACGTATGAGGCACGGCTGGATTCATATAAACCTGCACTTCTTCTAGCTCATTTTTCATTTTCACAACAGGTGCTGCAAGAGAGGATGCACCTTTGAGCTTGTTCAGTACACTTAATTCGACAAAATTTGACATTTCATTAAAACGGGTCACATACGATTCATTGTCATAGTTCAAATAAACGCTAAATACCTTTTCGACAAACTGTACTTCCTCGCCTGTAACTTGAAAGCCTGTAACCGCCGAAAGCTCTTCATTTTCTAAAGTGAGTGCCTCCAGTTCCTCATTCTTTCGCTCAATCGTTTCCTTTAAAGCTTGCTTATCATTCACAAAAACAACGACGGAACCTGCTAATATCAAAATGATGAGTAACAGTACGCCGAAAACAATCCCTTGCCTCATCCTCCCTCACCTCCCGCAAAATTAACGACACGACCATAACCGTATAAATGCGCCTGCCAGTACGGATCATTTAAATCGGTGAAACCAATCCCACCACCGTTCGCATCAAACATTTTGCCATTCCCCACATACATACCGATATGGGTCACGGGTCTGCCTGCATTGTACGTGCCGGTGAAAAATATGAAGTCGCCGGGCTGCAATTCATCAGCCGTAATTTTTTGCGACACATTGTATTGTTCCTGAGCAGTACGAGGTAAATTCACACCAATTTTCCGAAATGCCCACATCATCAAGCCGGAGCAATCAAAGGACGTCGTCGGGCTCATCCCGCCAAACGTGTACGGATAACCGTCAAATTGAACCATCGTTTCATACACGACTTGAAAATTTGCCGAGGCATTTGCAATGTCAATGACTTCACCCTCTCGCATCGTTCCAACATAACGCTTCACGTGAGCGACATACTCAGGGTCACCATAGCTCGACCAACCGAGCTTATCAGCTTGCTGCTCTGAAAACGTTTGGGCTAATGCTGCTGAATGCTTACCACCATTGGCTGCAACAAAATCCATATAACCCGAACCGTAATTATAGCTTTGAATGGCTGTGTCTAAATCGACGCCTAAGCGCTCTCGTTTCGCGAGTACCTTTTCAAAATGTGCAACACCAACTTCAATGGAATAAACGGGATCTGTAATCGTATTCGGTGGCAATCCAATGGACTCACTCGCCTGCATCACATCGAGTGAAGCTGTACCACCGCTTTCCTGCATCATAATGGCAAGCACTAATGGTGTATGCTCTTCTAACTCATATTCTAAAAGTGCACCGTGCACTATTTCCTCATACTGCAAAACAGCTTGCGACAGTTGGCTGCCGATGGTGTATTGCCCTGTTGGTGGCTTCATATCCTCTGCAACAAAAGCTAAAATGAGGATGAAAAACAAAAAGAACGGTGCAAATACAAGCCACAACAACTTCCGACCACCTTGTGAAAATAAAAGCTTCGCCATTAAAAATTTCATCGACTTAGCCTCCCTTTAACCCTTGAATTTTCGCCTCCAATTCTTGAATTTTCGTTTGCTGTACCTTCAATTGATCGGCCTTGTTTGCTGAATTCTCAGATTCGAGAGCTATTAATTTTTCCTTCGCTACGACAAGCTCACTCTCCGCCTGTGTGAGTTCAATCGCACGCTTCAGCTCGGCATCCTGCGTCTTATTGAGTATTTCCCGAGCACCTGCCATATCACCGTTTTTCACAAATGTTTGCCCCATACGCTTTAACGTCTGTTCGTCTGAAATAAACGGTAAATCGGCTGACATTTGTGCTGCATCATAACTGACAATAGCTTTTTCATGTGCGAGCTTTTGCGAGTACGCAGATTCCCCTTGTGAAAGTGTCAAATCAAGGAGCTCTTTCTCCTCTCCCTGCTCATATAAAGCGGTGATGATTTCCTCTAAAACGGCTGGCTCCGTATCAAGTGCAAGTTGCCATTCTTCCTCCTCTATTAACTTAGTTGCCACTTCTTTTGAAGAATCCCCTAGTTCAAAAAATAACGGAATGGACTCCTCAAATTGTTCGTCAGCAAATAATGTCTGTGCCTCTTGCCGTAACTGCTTCTGCTCATAATCTTTTGTTAGTGTCGAAAGAGCCTCTGCTTGCTGTTCATTAGCATCTTGCTTTACATAGAAGGTACCAACTAAGCCAAGTAACGCTGTTAAAACAACACCTAAAATCATACGAGAACGCCATATCTTCCGTTCAGCTGTTTGTGTCTGCACGGTATGATACGCTACGAAGTCATAAGCTTCGGTTAATAAGAGCTGCATGTCTTCAATTGTTTGTGCCTGTAAAATCGAATGCACCAAATCATTCGCACGCTTCGTTAAATACTCAGGCTCTTCTAAGCATTTTTCATATGGTTGATTTGTTAAAATCGTTAAGATTAATGCCTTGTAGCGCTGTAAATGCGTATATTTTTCCTCACGTGGCATTTGTCGGTTCGCTCGGTAGCCGTAACGAATCGTCGACATCGGATGATAATACACCGTTGCAGGATGCAAGCTAACGAAGCTTGAAGTCTTCGTCACAATCTCATCAAGTAATATCGCTTGGGCAATAGCAAGCTTTACAACATAAGCCTCCTGTTTAATCGCCACAATGGGCTTCAAGTGCTCTACAAAATGAAAAGTCATGACGACATGCCCTTCATTCTCCTCAATACTTCGAAATGATAGAAACGCATCATTCCGTGTATCGCGTAAAAACTGTTCGACTTCTTCCAATCGGTCATAACTAAATTCATTACGATGGATCGTAAATTGGGCTAGTTCACGTGTTAATTTAATGCTGCCAAATGAAAAATTGTAAATCTTGGTCGCACTCATACTAGCACCTCCTAACGATTTAAAATAAATGGTTAACTTATAAATACAGTAATACCAATAGGTTAACCAGTTAACCAAATAAATTTATATTTCGTATACTTTTGTTAGGTAGAAATTTCTACTTAACAAAAGTGGAAATTTCTACTTTTCAAAGTTCTTCATTTCTAGTGCCTCTTGTCGCTCGAGCTCTGTCATACGAATACGCTCCTCGTAATTCGGTGTAATGGCTGCACTAACCTCATATAACTCCTCATAACGAGCTGGATCTTTCAATCGTAGTTCTTCTTCTGTCAGTTCTACCTGCATAAACGCTCGCTGTGTACCATGAATAATGAGTGCCTCGCCTTGCTTACGACGCTCTAATAATTTCTTTTCCTTATCACTAAAGGTCATGCGTAGCTTTTCGGTAATATCATCTACGCCCTTATTATCAAGACCAAAAAATACTTTCGTATAACTGTTCCCAATGACAGCCTCACCAACATTTTGACCATTGGCCATCTTCCCATCAAGCACATCTTGAATTTGTTGCGTACCGGCAATTGCCCCCGCATTGTACTTTCGAAATCGTTTATATGCCTGGTAAAAGAAACTCGCTGCATCTGGATTTTGTGTTAAGAAATGAAACTCATCCACAAACAGCTTCACATTTTCACTTGTATTTTCCGTAATGTTATCCCATAAATAACTAAACGTATTTAAATACGCTGCTCCACGCGCGTCAGCTTCATTTTGCAACGGCTTTAAATCAAACGATAAAAGGTCACTTTGTAAATTAATATTCGTATGCCCATTAAAAATCGTTTTACTACCATTCACATAGCTCTCCAAAATATAATGAAAATCCTCAATCCGTGCATACCGGTCAGCGTCACGCGCCTTTAAAGCAGCAATTGCCTCATAGACGTCCGATAAAATCGGATATGCTGTGCTGGGAATCTCTCTAAAGCTGTTATACTTCAAAATCCCTGCATCTCGGTACACTTCACGTAACACAGCATCTAAAATCGCCTTTTCCACCTGCGTAATATCCTGCTTCAATACTTGAAAGAAACCGAGAAGACGCTGAATTTTATCTTTTAAAACCATATCCAAATCAACAGGTCCCTCGTCCATGACTTGCTCAGAAAACACTTCTAATGGGTTAATCTTTGTACTCGAATTACTGCTTAAATGGACGACTGTTCCACCTAAATGCTCGACGATGTTCGTGTATTCATTTTCAGGATCGATAATAAACACCTTCACGCCCCGAGCAAAATAACGTAAAATCTTCTGCACCATATAAGTGGTCTTACCGACACCACTCGTCCCAATGACAACCATATTTTGATTAAGCGTGTTTTTACGGTCCAAATAATCAATGGCAATTAAGCTACCCGTATCTTTGTTCACGCCTTCTACATCACTACGTGGGTTAATCGTTAAAATTTCGGCATCATCAAATGGAAACATACTGCTCGCTGCCTCCGTATTGGACTGCTTATACGTGTAGTCTCCAAGCAGATTTTCTAAAATCGGCATCGCACTCCAAAACGTTTGGTACATTGCCTTAATCGGTGTCATTGCCTTTAGCTGCAATTTCACGAGCGTATTATGAACGGAATCACTCAAGGCATTCAGTTCTTCCAGCGACTTCGCCTGCAAATAAATATACGTGTACTGATAAATGTAGCTCGACTCATTTTCAAGAAATTTCATCAATTGATGCTCAGCTGCTTCAACCTGCTTTTCAAGCTGGCGTTTTTTCAGCGGGTCAAACGTCTTTAATAGCTCAGCCTGTTTATTTTTTATCGTCTTATTATAGTGCTCGACCATTTTCGTCGAATTGGATGACTCTAAAAATTGCACAATCGTAATGTTGCCCTTCTTACGCTTCAGCTCTGACAACCAGTTGCCGTATCGACTCTTTGGGTAATCAATAATCGCAAGCACACGAATAAAATTATCACCGGACTCAATATGGTCCGCACATTCCTCCCATGAAAACGGATAAATCATATCTAAGCTCGACCCATCCAGTACGTCACTAAGTGCTTGTTCCTTTTCCACGTGTGGCTGCTGTCGTCGTTTAAACATGCCATCACCTCCTAGTGATTGGAGAAGTTGAGTAAATGCTGTAACACCTCACGACACTCCTTTGCTGTTAGCTGCCGAGCCTCCACATCATACGTACTCAGTGCATTCTCTAATTGCCGAATAAAAAGTAGCACCTTTTCTTCCAAATAGATCGCTGTTTGCTCGAGTGACGCCAAATGCTTTTTCGGTATTTTTTCATGCAGTACGACAATATGTGTCTTTGTCGTCATTTCCTGTGAAGATGCAACGCCAGAAAATGTATCTACATAGCTCGCAATGAGGGCTAGCTTTGCTTCATTTTCCGGCTCCTCCTCTAGTACCGTTAAATAACGATGCTGCCAAAATAAAATATACTCACTAAAATCAACAGGCATCGTAATATCAAGGTATTGCTGCACCTCCTCACTATTTTCACCGAGCGTCGACATTAAAAAGGCGTTAAACTCATCAAAAACATCCTCTTGCTCGGTCGTTGTGAGTAAATCTAAATTAATACCCGTCACTTTCAGCAATACGACTAAATAGCCTCGTTTTGTCACGAGAAAATCATTGTACTGTGCTTCAATTAAAGACATTTCCTGTAGGCTCTTCTTACCTTGATCGAGCGTTTTCGGCTCATCATCAAATACATAATCGTCTATTGGCTTTTTCTTAGGACCGAACAACTTTTCCCACAAACTAATCACCGCCTTACTTTAAAAAGCGATTCTGTTTCTTCCGTATATAAAAGAGCTTTTGTCTACTCGTAAATTGATTGCGTAGCTTTACATAATCCTGAAAACGAATATTCGGCCTGTGGCGAATTGGTCGAGAAGATAAGAAAGCTAAAATGATAATGAGCACAATTAGTAAAAGCATGAACTTAAACAGCATGAGCCACACGTTATGTGGTGGCAAAGCGACAATGATTAGTCCAATGACAATCGGTGGCATTAGATATAGCAGTAATTCCTTCAGTGTAATCCCTAGAAAAATCCCGTAACCCGACTCTACATTCTCAGGGAACACAAACTTCTTGCCTTTATGCTCTGCCATTCTCTACACCTCGCAAAAGTAGAAATTTCTACTTTTGTTAAGTAGTTTTTTCTACTTATTAAATATCTACTTATGTGAATAATGAATATAACCACGGCAATAACCAAATAATCGCTGCTGCTAAAGCAACTAGTGCACATACACGCCCAACACTTTTAAACACTTCATTCTTCTCATGCGGATCATCCGCTGACGGCATGCGCTTAATAATAATAAATAAAGCTGCACAAATTCCGACTAAGACCACAAGCGCTGTTAAAATGCCTTTCACGACATTGGCTGCATTTGTGAGCTTAGCTTGGACTTGTCCAGCTGAGGCAAAAACGATTTCGGGTGTTATGAAATAACAAACGACAATGGCCAAAGCTGCTTGAAGTATTAAGCTTGTTGCTTTCGTGTTATTTGTCATACGCAAACCTACTTTCACTATTCATTTC
Organism: Solibacillus sp. FSL W7-1464; assembly: GCF_038004425.1. Classification (NCBI taxonomy): domain Bacteria; kingdom Bacillati; phylum Bacillota; class Bacilli; order Caryophanales; family Caryophanaceae; genus Solibacillus; species Solibacillus sp. FSL W7-1464. The sequence continues at coordinate 12,334 of NZ_JBBORC010000002.1, read as the reverse complement.
TCTATTATTCATCACGCTCCACCTCTAAAGATGGCGCTAGTGCACGCTCCTTTTCTACTTGCTTCATTGCCTCTAGCTGTATTTTGGCTTGCTGCTCGGTTTCCAATGAAGGAGACAGCTGTTCTAGTTCTCCGTGCTTCAATCGCCCAACAAAAATGGCTCGCTGCTTTCGTTCTTGATCTAGCGTTTCAAATAGCTGAAGCTCGTCCTCATAGCGCCGAACAGCTCGCTCTAATTCAATCCCGTACACGCTCAAGAATCCTTCTAAAAAACTAGCTCCGGCAAAGGACACTTCATTCACAATACGCCCGCCTTTCACACGAATTGCCGTTACATCTACTTGGTCGACACGGTTAGCATCAGCTACATTGCCTTGCTGTAAAAAATGCTGCCGTAACACAAGTGGCTTCACCTCAATAGAAGAACTTACCTCTTCCTCAGCAAGTTGCTGTCGAATCTGTGAAAGTGGCTGCCCCTTCACTGGCTCACTCACCCCTACTTGCCCGTCATGTACAAATTCAGTCGCTCGCTTACTGCTTAACCAGCGTTCCGTAATCAGCACTATCACCTACTTTCGTACCTTTGATAACCGTATTTTCCCGTTCACCAAGGCAATAAGCAGATATGTAGTGTAATTTAAAGAAACACATGTTCTTGTTACAGTTGTAACAAAAATGCCATTAAAATATTTGGTTTTTCTGTAAATTTAAAGGTGAAAAGGTATAATTTTAGTAGGAATGCCGTCAACATTTCGGAAATTTTGTACGCTAAGGCGTCTCGTCAGAAAAATGCGGATTTACAACGTTAAGGGGGATAATGTTACCAAACGTCGGTTTGGGTGCGTTTAAGACTAAATTAGAAAAATTGCCCCTGTGGAATACTTTCTAAGAGGCAATTTTCAAATCCTTTATGTTATTTATTCTCATTTACCAAAGCGGTAATTTCATCTTTGCCATAAAGAATTTTGTATATATAAATATTCTGTAGGATTGAAATGAAACTATTAACGATCCAATACAACGTAATAGCTGTTGGAGCCATAAAACCAAATATCATAATCATCACTGGTAATATATATTGCATGATAACCATTTGAGGATTTGTATTTAATACTGGTCCTGTTTTTAATACGAGATATTGCATCCCTCCTGCAACCATCGCAAAAATGATACTTGAAGTTGCTAAAGGAACACCAAAAATTGAGCCCAACTCATACATGGGTGTGACATTCATTCGACTAATTCCATGATAAAGTCCAATTAATATTGGCATTTGAATGAGTACCGGTAAACACCCAGCTATTGGATTAGCACCTGTACGTTGCATTAACTTCATCATTTCTTGTTGATATTGCTGCTGCGTCTCTGCATCCTTTGATGAATATTTCTTTTGTAGTGCCTGTAATTGAGGCTGTAATGCCTGCATCGCTCGCGAACTTTTAATTTGTTTTAATGTTAACGGTAAAATACATATTTTCACGATAACAGTTACAAGTATAATTCCCCCTGCGTAACTTCCTGTGAATTCAGCTAAAAATTGAATAAATTTTACAATTGGCCAAACAATCCATTCATTCCAAATGCCTTCGCTTTCACTTGAAATGGGTTGATTGTATTCCGAACAACCTCCTAATAATAAAACGCTACCCAATAATAAAATGTACTTCTTCATGTGCTCACCTTATTTTTCTTGAATTTCCTTTACATTTTTAGTATAAAGTCGTTCAATAAAATCAAAGCATTTTATTCCATATAGAATATAAGGTGGTTGAGTAATATGAACATTGGAACTACACTTCAGAAAATCAGAAAAAGTCGCCAGATTACACAGGCAAACCTTGCTAGAAATATTATGACGCAAGGTGCTTATAGTAAAATTGAAAAATCACAGCTATCCATCAATTTGGATCAATTCCTCCCTCTTATTACGAAAATAAATATTAATTTACAAGAGTTTTGTTATATTTTAAATGGCTATGAGTTGAGTGAAAGAGAACGAATAATTAAAACATTTACTTCTTTAGAAATAGCTAGTATTGACGATTTACAAAAAATGCTTAAAGCCGTCAAAGAATATTTAGTTCATCATCCGGAAGATCAATATATTGACTTTTTACAGCTGGTTTATAAAGCATTTATCATCTTGCAACAGGAAAATACCGTGGAAAAATCACGGCAATTGGTAGCCCCTATATGGCATCAGTTACAAATCTTAGATGATTGGTATATTAATGATTTCGAATTGTTAAATGCGATTCTCTTTCTTTTCCCACTCGAAGTTGCAATGGAAATGACAAAAACGGCGGAGCGACGATTAGAAAAATATGACGATTTTCCTTATGATGTATCGTATTTAGGTGCTTATTTTCGAATCAATCTATCATTTCACTATATTGAACGGTATCTGTTTGAAGATTGTCTCACATTACTTGAAGAAACGGAGCTTAAATTCTTACATAAGATGCGACCTAAATTTGTCGCCATTCTTTTTGAAAGAAAAGCAATTTGCCTTTTTTACTTGCAGCGACCATATGAAGTTGAATTAGAGAGAATGGAACAATTACTGACTATTTATAAAGATGAAGAGACGAAAGAGCTATTACTAAAAGAATTTCATCTCTTAACAAGGAACTTATAACAATCAACTCAAAATGACTTTCTCTCTTTGAAAATCCATAAAAATGTGCCCAAACAGCGCTTTGGGAATGTTAATTTTCAGCATTCTAATACGTATTAATTATTATCTTCACGGGGTATTTTATATACTAAAACGAATCTGAATTAACACAATTTGTTGTTATCTTTGTCGAATCTAATTACTACAATAAATTGCCGGAAAACTCAATTAAAAAGGGGGGTGGAAAATGGACCTATTACTTTGGATAACTATCGGTTTCATAATAATTGGATTTGTTGTTATCTTCTCTATGAAAAAAAGTATGGAGAGTAAAGTCGCTTTTATAAAAGCAAATCCGGAATCAGAGGGAAATTTATCAAAAGCTAAATCTGTAATTTGGTGGATATGTGGTACTTTTGCTTGGGGGATAGTGAGTATATCTCTTGTTGTTAGGTGTTTTTAGAATTACTTTGGATAACTGTTGGCATCAAATGTACTTTAAAAAAGGCTGTTTTCGTAAACTTTGTTGTTTTGGGTAATTAGTGTTATTCAACAATCGGGCCATATTGTTGTATAAGTGATGAAATACTGAATTTAAAACTTAGTTTATATGTGGTAAAATGTTTTAATCAAGTTTAGGAGGAATTAATTATGAAGTGTAATGAATGTAACAGGGTTCAATTAAAAGAGGGAAGCGTATCATTAACCCTATAAACTACGTCTGCCCTCATTATTGGAGGGTGAAATGTGAATACATCCTATTCACAATCGAATTTACGACACAACCAAATTTTAATTTGGCTTTGCATTTTATCTTTTTTTAGCGTATTAAATGAAATGGTTTTGAACGTCTCATTACCTGATATTGCAAATGATTTTAATAAACCACCTGCGAGTACAAACTGGGTGAACACAGCCTTTATGTTAACCTTTTCCATTGGAACAGCTGTATATGGAAAGCTATCTGATCAATTAGGCATCAAAAGGTTACTCCTATTTGGAATTATAATAAATTGTTTCGGGTCGGTAATTGGGTTTGTTGGCCATTCTTTCTTTTCCTTACTTATTATGGCTCGTTTTATTCAAGGGGCTGGTGCAGCTGCATTTCCAGCACTCGTAATGGTTGTAGTTGCGCGCTATATTCCAAAGGAAAATAGGGGTAAAGCATTTGGTCTTATTGGATCGATAGTAGCCATGGGAGAAGGAGTCGGTCCAGCGATTGGTGGAATGATAGCCCATTATATTCATTGGTCCTATCTTCTACTCATTCCTATGATAACAATTATCACTGTTCCGTTTCTTATGAAATTATTAAAGAAAGAAGTAAGGATAAAAGGTCATTTTGATATCAAAGGAATTATACTAATGTCTGTAGGCATTGTATTTTTTATGTTGTTTACAACATCATATAGCATTTCTTTTCTTATCGTTAGCGTGCTGTCATTCCTGATATTTGTAAAACATATCAGGAAAGTAACAGATCCTTTTGTTGATCCCGGATTAGGGAAAAATATACCTTTTATGATTGGAGTTCTTTGTGGGGGAATTATATTTGGAACAGTAGCAGGGTTTGTCTCTATGGTTCCTTATATGATGAAAGATGTTCACCAGCTAAGTACTGCCGAAATCGGAAGTGTAATTATTTTCCCTGGAACAATGAGTGTCATTATTTTCGGCTACATTGGTGGGATACTTGTTGATAGAAGAGGTCCTTTATACGTGTTAAACATCGGAGTTACATTTCTTTCTGTTAGCTTTTTAACTGCTTCCTTTCTTTTAGAAACAACATCATGGTTCATGACAATTATAATCGTATTTGTTTTAGGTGGGCTTTCGTTCACCAAAACAGTTATATCAACAATTGTTTCAAGTAGCTTGAAACAGCAGGAAGCTGGTGCTGGAATGAGTTTGCTTAACTTTACCAGCTTTTTATCAGAGGGAACAGGTATTGCAATTGTAGGTGGTTTATTATCCATACCCTTACTTGATCAAAGGTTGTTACCTATGGAAGTTGATCAGTCAACTTATCTGTATAGTAATTTGTTATTACTTTTTTCAGGAATCATTGTCATTAGTTGGCTGGTTACCTTGAATGTATATAAACATTCTCAAAGGGATTTCTAAATCGTTAAGGGATCAACTTTGGGAGAGAGTTCAAAATTGATCCTTTTTTTATAACAGGAATTCAAATCTTTTTGTTCCATTAAAGGGCGCGATTGTGGAATAAGGACACTTTTCTTCTTAGCAACAATCTTTGAGAAAAGAGCCTTAAAAAACAAGTAGTTTTGTATTAATTGTCTTAAGGATTACTGTAATATCTATTTTTGAACAATAAATACTATATACATTATAAATTCAATAAACGTTCCCAAATGCCACTTTGGGGACATTAAAAGCCTTTATCCAATCATTTGTGGATAAAGGCTTTTCTTGACTATTAATCTACTTCTTTTAATAATTTTTCAATTTTTCTTACTCGGTCATTTAATTCGTCCACTTGTTTTTGTAGGTTAAATGTTTGTTGTTTTTCAACATTTAGTCGTTCCTCTGCACGTTTTACATTTTTCTTATATGCTTTATAAATAGATACTATAAAAATAATTACAACTGCTATAAATCCGAACATAACGATTGTTGCCACTACATCTCCTATATTTACACTTGTAGCACCATTAGACATTGATTTAATCCTCCATCTTTTTATTTTTTTTTAGAGTAAGTGTTGGTTCTAACTTCGAAATAAGTTCCTCATTAAGCTGCAAATCAAATGAATTTAGCATATAGTATTTCGCAGCCTTTCCACTCTCTAATAATTCCATATCGCTTGAAACAACATTCGCATCTTCAAGCTTCTGTAAATGTAAATATAAAAGTGGTCTACTCATACCAAGCTCTCTAGCAAGTTGACTAACATACTGTTTTCCATTAGATAAAATGCTAATGATTCTTAATCGATGAGGATTCGATAAAGCTTCCAAAAACAAAAGTAACTCGTCTCCATTAGTAATATGTTTCATATGTAAGTATTTTATTACAGGTAATTCACTTTGTCAATATAAGTAAATACATAGACATTCAAATAAACGTTCCCAAATCAAAGTTTGGGCGCATAGTAAAAAGGCAGGAATGTTGTTAAATCAACGTTTCTGCCCTTTCTTATGGAACATTGTTTATGCGTAATTTTATGCACGTTTTTAAAAAGCCTTTCCTGACAATCGTTTAAGCGTATTTTCGTGATAATTACACTTCTTACAATCTTGCATAAAATCCTGCATATTGTTAGCGTATATTTTTCGCGTTTTGTCGGCAGGACTAAGAACGTTTTCGCTTTTGATTTGATTCGGGTTGCTGCTTCATTCGCTGACGCTGTGCCTGTAACTTTTCGAACTCCTCATATTCAAGCTCATCCAAAATCCGGTCAATCGCTTTTCCTTTAAAGAATTGCTCAAATAAAAATGGTGCGCCGTACACTTTTAATTGCTTACCACCAAACGTATCGTTGTAACGAACAACACCGTCCTTCGTCTGCACAAGCGTAACGGCTAAATGACGATTTGCCTGTTCTTCCGATAAAATACCTTCTCCAATACAATCACTTAACACAAACGCTCGGTAACGAGGATGATTGAGGTCTTTCACAAGTCGTTCCTCTAACTGTTGCTGCAATGCTAATAACTCCTGTGGCGACGCCTGTTTACCTTTTAAAATCGATAGATCATACGCTTGCTTACGTGTTAAATAACGATTCACCAATTGCAGCTGCTCTTTTTCGTACTTTTTCGGTGGCGTCCGAGGAAAATCATCAAGCTGCTCCTTCGTAAAAGCCTCCCCGTAATAATCCATTGCTGTGACAAGCCATTCACGCTCTACAAGCGACTTATCTGAGACATCTAAACTAGGCATCCGTAAATGAATCCGTTCGTCGTAATAAGCGCCAAAAATCTTCAATGCGAGCTGCAACCGTTTCAGCTCCTTTAGCTGCTTTTCAAACTGTGCTCGCTCTGCCTCTGGTAAACGGGCAATTGTCGCTTTATTTTGCAAAGATACACCATGCTGTTGCATAAAAGTTGCTGTTTGTTGCTGTACTTTTTGTAATCGTTCCTCAGCTCCTACAACCGTCGCAATCGGCTGCTTCACAATCGACTGAATCTGACGAATAACTTCTTCAGCCCGAGCATCCATTAAAACCTCATTTACTTCTGCCTCACTTAACATTTTCCCAAGACGAGCTGTCCCATTTAACACCTCACGCTTTTCAAAAGACGTCCACGTGCTCGTATCAAGCGTAGAATAATATTTGAGGAGCAAACGGTCAGCTTCCTTTTCAAACAGCTCCTCAGCCCGTTTAAATGCCTTTTCTTGCGCTTCAAAACCTTTATAGCTTTGCTCATTAAAGTTCCCTAGATCAAGCTGCACTTGCAGCTTCACATCCCACAAATAAAGCATCCTTCTTTTATCCGCTAATGTTTCCGGCAGCACATACATTTTCAGAACACTTGATAACTGGCCAAGCTCCTGTTTTTCAGCTGGCGATAATGCCTTTAAAATGAGTTCATGTTTTTCAAACTGCTCTAACCTTTGCTCAACGTCCTGAAGCGCTAATTTCTTCTCATTGCGCTCCTTCACTTCACGATTAATCGCCACGCGATCGGAAGAACGCCCTTCTTGCTCCATCTTTCGTGCAACATACCCTTCATGAATCGTCGGCTCCTGCTCTAACCCTAAATCAGCGTGTGACTTTTCTGAAATCTCTAAGTCCACTCCAGCAAGCGATAAATGCTGATTCGCATAAACTGCCCAAGACGAACGCCACTGCTGTAATTTCTCTTTTCGATTCCAATCATTTACGTCAATTTTTCGAGACTTTTTTGCCCCACTTTCCGTAAATAAAGCCTCCCCATCTTCATCAACAATATATTCCTTTCGAGACTTCGCTCCCCAAGAACCATCTTCTAAAAATGGACGCATTGTTAACATCACATGAGCATGTGGATTTTTAACATCATCACGGTGAATCGCCACATCTGCAACCATGCCCTCATCTACAAATACCTCTTGTACAAAATGACGCAGTAATTCTCTTTGTTGCTGCTTTGATAACTCTACTGGTAAAGCAACTGTAAATTCACGTGCAAGTTGTGCATTTTTTGCCTTTTCAATCTTCTCTACTTCATTCCATAGTCTTTCCCGATCTAAGCACCATTCAGGCGCATGTACAGGCTTTAAAAGCATCGTTTCTGGTAATACATCACGGTGATGATAAGAACTCACCTTATCATACCGTTCACTATATAATCGTTCCCCACTTCGATAAGCTGCACTGGCGATTGCTGATTGTCCTTTACCTCTAGAAATGACCTGCATACTAAAATGATAAATTGCCATCAAGCATCCCTCTTTTCACATGAGCGCGAGCGAATTTTTCACGTGAAGCGTGACCATGTTTTCGCACATACACCAAATGAGAGCGTAGCGAACACATGGTGTATAAGTGCGCCCTTAGTTTTATCTATTCTATCATAAATCTCTTATTATTTGAATTATTTTCTCTTTTATGCTCTAATATTGTTAAAATAAGATTCAAGAATGAGAGGAGAACTACCTATGAATGACATTCGTAAAAAACTCGAAAAGCTTGAAGAAATGAAAGAACAAATTCGCCTAGAAAAAGATAAAATGAACGCACATATTGGACGCCAACTCCTTGCCAAATTAAATATCCAACATGAAGACCTTTCTAAAACACAAGTCGATGAGCTCATTGAAACCCTAGTCACACTTTACCAAGACTACAGCACACCAAAAGCAGCTCCTGAACAAAACCATGACAGCTAATCATTTACACAAACTAATCGCTGAAAAAAATCGCTTAGAACTTGAAATCACAAAGCTCACAAAACAACAATCACGTAAAGAACGTACACACATACTCATCCAAAAAGGCGCTTTACTAGACAAACACTTTGACACACACCATCTATCTGTTGAAGAAACAGAAGAACTACTACAAATCTTTGCAAACATAATCAAAGAAAAACGACCAATCAGATTCAATAAATCTACTTAACAAAGGTGGAAATTTCTACTTTTGTTAAGTTTTAAGGAGACAATCATATGGAACTACTATCAAATGCTATAAGGGATCACATTAAACAACTCATGCACGAACAAAACCTAACCATTTCTGAACTTGCTAGACGTTCAAATCTAACACAATCCACTGTTGATTCTGCACTAAATATCCGTAATAAAAATCCTCGTATCGATACAATTCATCAGCTAATTAAAGGGTTAAATCTATCCATCCCACAATTCTTTAATCACGATAGATTCAACCACCTCAAATAAAAGGTCCTCGCCCAGCAAGCTGGCCTGCGGAACGCCTCCCGCTCTGGGCTCTACTCTCCAACAAAAACATAAAGCAATCACAACCACGGTAATTCTACAACCCCCGCCCAAGACAGCCACGTAATTAGAAATATGTAAGGCAGACTGGAGTATTAATTTAACTAGAGCCCCGAATGTGAATTTCAGCCGATACTGGTGGGCTTTCTTTGAAGTATAGTTGTTCTAAATACATCATTAATGGCACATAGCCGGCAATCACATCTAATTCTTCCGTCCACTCTTTTACAACTTGAATAAGCTGCTGACGGTATTTCGATTTCGCTGTTTGTACAAGCTCCATCGCATACTGAAGAAACAGCTTAACCGTCGTCCAACCTGTTTTCGCTCCTCGACCTTTGCCAGTGACCGTTTTAACAAACTTTTTAGAACGCTTTAGCACTTCATTTAACGTACTTTGTGCCATGCCAACAGCTGTACATAATTCCTTTTGTGTACGCCAAATAAACGGTTCTGAAGACGATTTTTCAGCCGTAATATAGTCAATCAGATCTTGCTCCCACTCGTCATAATGACTACGTGTGCGATCCTCACGCTCCTTTTTAAACTTATACCAGGCACGGCTGCCAAAAGACACCGTATATTGCTCACCATTTTTGACGTGCAGGGCAAGTATCGCCCCGACATATTCTTTACTTGGTCCACTGTATTTGCCTGAATAAGCGGACTGTAAAACAGCATATAAGTCTTGACCATTTAAAGGCTCCTGTAAGCGAGCATTAAATTCATCTAAAAAGTTCTCCGTACGCTCTAAATCCCAGCCTTCTGCATAGCAAATAAGCGCTAGTGTAAACAGCGTGTTATTACGCCCTAGCATGCCCTTATTACCCTTAATATTCACTGTATGGACTAATGCATCAAACCACTCTGTATGCACGACAGACTGCTTATGTTTCTTTGTAGGTAGCACAAATAAAGGACGCTGCATATCATCATCTTGACGCATCGACCAATTAATAAGAGCTGCCATTGAATATTGGTTCTCTAAATCCTTATACACGACATTTTTTTCCGTTGGTAAGCGGAAGAAACCAAAGTCATTACAAAATAAATCAGCCTCAACTGATTGCAAACTACGCTTCAAATTATCACTAATACGCTTGGCCACTTTTAAGCCACGGAAATTTTCTTTATTTGAAATGAAAAAAGGCGCAGATAATACAAAATACAGCTGATAACCACGATCCGATGCAACAATAAACGTCGGTAAACCAATTGAAGCGTCCATGCATGCCATGAGCAGCTCGTTCACGCTATATTTTTTCGTATCAATATCCACGACGAACGTATTAATTTGCTGTAGGTTACGCTCCTCAAAGCCGTGAATATAACGGCGATTTTCATCTGTATAGCCAAACGTACGGTACACGTTCGGCGTAAAGTGCGTCAGCGTGTGCGCATCCTCTAATAACGTTTCCTTCGACGTCACGATGTACCCCTTTACGCCATTTGCTGTAAAGTCTGCTTTTTGACGCACCACAAAGACAGCCCCTTGTCGTGTCGATTTTTCTTTCTTCTCTGCCTCAACACGTGCCGGTAAGCTTGCTTTAGAATGTTTCTTTTTATATGTGTGGATTCCTGTATGTAGCAGCGTATCAAATAACTGCCCCATCTCGTGCTTTTCTAACGCAAAAATAGCCATGGACATAGCTCTCCTTTCCTCTAGGTGAGCGTCCACAGCTATCTCGTTCAAAAGCACACGTAAAAAAGGGTGCATGAAGCCAATTTTCAATCAGAAATATTGAAAATGTCGTCTACAGTTGCTATAATTAGCGTAATATTGTTTTACTAATGGCGTGTTACCAGCACACCATTTATTTAATTTAATTATAGCAACAAATAAGCATCTGCCAGGAAGCCTATTTTGTTGTAGATCAACGACGATAAGTTAGTTACCAGCTAACCGCTCGGACGCTCACTTATTTAGTTGTTGAAATTGTTGAAGTCATTCCTTGTCCGGCAAGACATAAGAGGAATGGCTTTTTTATTTTGCCTAAAACCTTTATTACTATTAAATAAAACATAAAATGCGAGTGTTGTAAACTCATAAAAAGCCTTGGTATCCTTATGTTTCCTCGCACTTTTCTACTTTTCCACTTTTGCGAGAAAGTTGACTTCAGGTAGAAATTGCAAATTTCCACTTTTCCACCTTTGCGAAGTAGAAATGATTTTTTCGCCTTTAAATTAGACAAAAAAATCCCCTCTCACACCTTATATAGCAAGGCATTTCGTGAAAGGGGACGAATAAACACTTTATTTCAAAAGTAGAAATTTCTACTTTTGTTAAGTAGATACGTTTCTCGCAAAGGTGGAAATTTCTACTTTTCCACTTTTGTGAGGGAAGGATCGTTATATTACATTTTTGTTACAATACTCGAACTCAAAATTTATATAAATAAAATCTGAAGAAAGCTTACAATTTATACTTTTTTGGAATATCCTTTTCACGTATAAATAATACATCATTTAATGATCTTGTACATGCAACATAAAATTTGGATTTTGTCTGTGGCTTTAATTCATATAATGAATTACTTTGATAAAGTTTGTAGGTTGTTTCGTTTAACACAACACATATATTCTCATATGTCATACCCTTTGTTCCTCCCCAATTACCAGCATTCAACTGATATTTATGAGAGTTCATATAAAATAGTTTTTTTATTTCGGAGTTCGTTAACACTTGCTCTATTTCTTGTGGTTTAGTGATTAATTCTACTCTTGAAGGTACAAGTTTATCCGATTCTATTAAAATATTTAAGTTTTTCTTTACAAAATCACAAGCAGTTATTGTACATCTTCTACTTTTAACAAGTATTTCAGTATCAAATTCATAACCAGATGATTCAACAATTTCTCTATAGCTCAAAAAATCTTTATACAGATTTTTTAAATTATTCCCTCTAATACTTGATGAAAAAGTAGACTGATAAAAATCACCAACTAACATCACTGGTATATTAAGCTTAGACAATGACATCATCCATGTAAAATCATCTGATGCGAAGTCTTGCATCTCATCAATTAAAACTTCATCAAAATATTTTTCCATTCTAGTTTTAAATTCTGGAAGATGATTCAAAATATACTTGGCTATCCTATTAGAATAAATTAAATCCTTATTCTTATTAAAAGGAGAAGGATTTCTAGGATTAGGTTTTTCATAACATATATTTTTTATTGAGTATGGACTTAACGGTTTCACTATAAAATTTAATAAAAATTCGAAATACCCAAAAACAAATATATTATTTGGAAAGTTACCAAATTTTTGAATAGTTTTTTTCTTTAAATGATTCTGATTTTCTGTAGT
>NZ_JBBORC010000001.1:3752500-3925166 GCF_038004425.1 Solibacillus sp. FSL W7-1464 | reverse complement strand
GCTCTTTCTTCCTTTCATTAATTCATTTCACATTCGATTCGTATATTTAAATGACAAGGCTCATACTAACAAAAAAGTAGATGAGAGTCTTTTTTATGTGAATTTCCTTACAAATGCAAACTTTCCTGCTTACGAAAAAAGAAAGGCTCTGTTAAATAGTTAATAGGAAACAGAGCTATAAAATATATATTTTATAATTAAAAAGGAGTTCATACACATAACCACAAGTTGTGGATAAAGGTTGTTCTAGAGCATGGGAAATCTTTGTCCACAGATTATCAACAATTGTGGATAATATATTTCCCAGAAAAGAATTCCACAAAGTAAAACACAGTTATCGTATCAAATAAAGTTAGGTATTTCAATACTTAAACGATCTTATCCACATAATCATATGTTATATACATAATAGTTGTCCACAGGTTTGTTATATGTGAAAAACCTGTAGATAAACGTTGTGGATAATTTTTAAGAGCAAAAATACTATTCACAGCCTAAACTTAAATTATTTTTATGAATTGTGGATAAGTAGGGGGATAGAACAGCCGGAGGGATTATATAAGGTTTAAAGGGGAAAAGAGAAAAATAAAATTGAAGCATTGACAAATAGGTTTTATTCTTTATATAATATCATGGTCTGTATGTAGAGATAGATATAGTAACGCTCGAATTCAGGAGGTGTATATAAATGAAACGCACGTACCAACCTAAAAAACGTAAGCACTCTAAAGTTCACGGTTTCCGCGCTCGTATGAGCTCTAAAAACGGCCGTAACGTATTAGCTCGCCGTCGTAAAAAAGGAAGAAAAGTATTATCAGCATAAGTCCACTGAGCCACATCAGTGGTCTTTTTTTTCTTTTATCGTTGTTGAATGAGCAAAAAAAGTACCAATGATTAGATGGAGCAGGTGAATGGATCATGAATAAACGCCAACGTATAAAGAAAAATGAAGATTTTCAAAAGGTGTTTAAAAAAGGTAAGTCGTTTGCGAATCGCCAATTTGTTGTATATTGCTTGAAAAAGGAAGAACAACAGGCGTTTCGTATTGGCTTATCGGTGAGCAAAAAAGTAGGAAATGCGGTCACTCGGGTTCAAGTGAAACGCTATATTCGCCAAGCTTTTCTGGAATTAAAAGATGAAGTAAGACAAGATATGGATTATGTTATTATCGCCAGAACGCAGGCGGCCACACTGGATTTTCACGAAACTAAAAAGAGCTTGCAGCATGTTTTAAAGGTTGCAAGAGTATATAAAGGATAGTTACACAATTAATTGTTTATCATTTAATGCCCAAAACTTTGAATTTACAGAACAATTAGTAGTGTACCAACGTCCGTAATGGTAAAATATTGTCATAAAATTGAATAGGTTTGCTTTAGGAGGAAGAAGGTTGAAGAAAAATTTATGGATAATGCTGTCACTTGTATCAGTAGTATTACTGCTATCAGGCTGTACAGAATTTGACCAACCAATTTCATCTGAAAGTGATGGCTTTTGGAATGAGTATATTGTTTGGCCATTAGTATCATTTATCAAGCTTTTTGCTGATATGTTTGAAGGTAATGCTGCGAATTATGCATTTGCAATTATTATCGTAACTGTTATTATTCGTCTAATCATTCTGCCTTTAACTATCAAACAAGTAAAAAGTTCTAAGAAAATGCAGGAAATGCAACCGAAGTTGAAAGAGCTCCAAGCAAAATACAGCTCAAAAGACGCGGCAACTCAACAAAAATACCAGCAGGAAATGATGCAGTTAATGCAGACTTCAGGTGTTAACCCATTAGCTGGATGTTTACCGATTCTTATCCAGATGCCGATCTTAATCGGTTTCTATCATGCGATTAGCCGTATGAATGCAACACCGGATGCATTTGAATTAGGGACATTTTTATCGGTTCCATTAGCGGAGCCAAGTATTGTATTTGCTGTTATCGCAGGTCTTATCCAGTATGTTGTATTAATGACTGGACCAGCCGTAGATAACCCGCAAATGAAAATCATGATGTACATCATGCCATTAATGATTGTTGGTTTCGGTATTATTTTACCAGCCGCGTTATCATTATATTGGGTAGTCGGAAACTTTGTATCTGTATTACAAAACCTTGTTATTTACAAACCTTGGAATAAAAATAAACCGGATGCTACCGATGCTAAAGGGGCGAAATAAGTGAAACAAACTACGCAAATAGGCGCAACAGTAGAAGAAGCGATCTCATTAGCGTTACAAAAGCTTGGCCATACTCGTGAACAAGTTGATGTGGAAGTTTTACAAGAGGGTAAAAAAGGATTTTTAGGTTTTGGGGCACGAAATGCTGAAGTTCGTGTCACTGTAAAGGAAATTGTTCAGCAGCAAGTGGATCAAGAGAAGACTTCAGATTCTGCATCTGATGTGGAAGAACTGACAATTGTCGAAAAAACAATCGAGAATGAGCCGGTTTCAGCTAATGAAGATCAACACATTCACCATGAACAACAACAAGTGGATCCCATTGAAGAAGCAAAACAGTATTTAACGAATATTGCTTTGGGAATGGGAATTACAGATTTAACAATTGACCATGAAACAGATGGTAAACATGTTTCATTTAAGTTATCGAGCGAGAAAGCAGCGTTATTAATTGGAAAGCGTGGTCTTACATTAAACTCGCTACAACATTTAACTCAGCTCATTCTTAATAAAACAGCCAAATCGTTTATGATTTTACAAATGGATGTGGAGGATTATCGTGAGCGACGTCAAGCAGCACTTGAACAGCTGGCATTACGCATGGCGGACAAGGCAATTCGAACACGAAAATCCGTATCCTTTGAACCAATGGCCTCTTATGAACGGAAAATTATTCATAATGCTTTGGCGAATCGAATAGATATCGAAACGCACTCGGAAGGTGTCGAACCAAATCGATATTTAGTCATTGAGCCAGTAAAATAATATACAGACAGATTTCGACCTATTCTTTTGGATAGGTCGTTTTTTTAATGAAAGATGCAACCAAATCTACATTACTTTAGATTTTAATAAAAATATGTTAGTCTAAATTGTTAGTTAGTATAGCACGGATGTGATTTATCCACATGTGGATAACACTGAAATAGGAGGATATAAATGGAATTCGATACGATTGCTGCGATTTCCACTCCAATGGGAGAAGGAGCTATTGCGATTGTTCGTCTGAGCGGCGATGAGGCGGTAGCGATTGCAGATAAAATATTTAAATCACCAAATCATAAACGTCTGACGGAAGTTGCGACACATACGATCCATTACGGACATTTGATCGACCCGAAAACTGATGAAGTGGTAGAGGAAGTTATGTTGAGCCTGATGCGCGGACCTAAAACGTTTACGCGTGAAGATGTTGTCGAGATCAATTGTCATGGCGGTATTGTGTCTGTGAACCGAGTACTGCAGCTTGTATTACGCTACGGTGCACGCTTAGCAGAGCCTGGGGAATTTACGAAACGTGCATTTTTAAATGGCCGTATTGACTTGTCACAGGCAGAAGCGGTAATGGATTTAATTCGTGCGAAAACCGATCGTGCGATGAACGTTGCGCTCGGTCAGATGGATGGAAAGCTTTCCCGTCTTATTACAACTTTGCGCCAGGCATTATTAGAGACGTTGGCACAAGTGGAAGTAAATATTGATTATCCGGAATATGACGATGTAGAAGAAATGACGATTCCTGTACTTCTTGAAAAATGCGGTTGGGTACGGGAGGAAATTATTAAATTACTTCAAACGTCATCTCAAGGTAAAATTTTGCGTGAAGGTTTATCTACCGTTATTTTAGGACGTCCAAACGTAGGTAAATCATCTCTTTTAAATAGTTTAGTTCAAGAAAATAAAGCGATTGTAACCGACATTGCAGGCACGACTCGTGATATTATTGAAGAATACGTAAACGTACGTGGAGTTCCTTTACGTTTAGTTGATACGGCAGGTATACGTGAAACAGAAGATATCGTCGAACGAATTGGTGTTGAGCGTTCAAGAGAGGCTTTAAAAGATGCTGATCTAATATTGCTTGTATTAAATTACGGAGAAGAGCTTACAGAAGAAGATGAGCGCCTTTTTGAAACGATTTCTGCGATGGATTATATTGTCGTTGTCAACAAGACAGATATCGAACGTAAAATCGATTTAAACCGTGTTCATGAATTGGCTGGAAAACATCGTGTAGTAACGACTTCGTTATTGAAAGAAGAAGGTGTAATCGAACTGGAAGAAGCGATTGCAGCATTGTTCTTTGAAGGGCAAGTGGAAGCGAATGATTTAACATATGTATCAAATGCGCGACATATTGCGCTATTGCACCAAGCACAACAGGTAATTGAAGATGCGCTTGCTGCAGCGCAAGTCGGTGTACCTGTCGATATGATTCAAATCGATGTGACACGTACATGGGAGATTCTTGGTGAAATTATTGGAGATACTGTACAGGAAAGCTTAATTAATCAGCTATTCTCGCAGTTCTGTTTAGGGAAATAAATCGGAATAAAAGAGAGGAAGAACAACATGTCAATACAATACGAAGCAGGTAATTTTGACGTAATCGTTGTTGGTGCAGGACATGCAGGTGTGGAATCTGCATATGCAGCTGCGAAAATGGGTGCTAAAACACTCATGCTTACAATTAACTTAGATATGATTGCATTTATGCCATGTAATCCTTCGGTCGGCGGACCTGCAAAAGGAATCGTTGTTCGTGAAATTGATGCACTTGGCGGTTTAATGGGACGCATTATCGATAAAACACATATTCAAATGCGTATGTTAAATACCGGGAAAGGTCCGGCAGTACGCGCTTTACGGGCACAAGCGGATAAATTCCAATATCAGCATGAAATGAAACGGGTTTTGGAAGAAGAAGAGAACCTTCAAATTCATCAGGCAATGGTCGATGAACTAATTGTAGAGGATGGCGCAGTAAAAGGTGTCATCACACAAGTTGGTGCGATTTACCGTGCACCATCTGTCATTATTACAACAGGGACGTTTTTACGCGGGGAAATTATTTTAGGAAATCTTAAATATTCTTCAGGTCCAAACAACCAGCAGCCATCGATTAAATTAGCGGATAACTTAAAAGAATTAGGGTTTGACTTAATTCGTTTTAAAACAGGGACACCACCACGTGTAAACAACCGTACAATTGATTACTCAAAAACGGAAATTCAGCCTGGTGACGATGTACCCCGTGCATTCAGTTTTGAAACAACAGAATATATTATGGATCAGCTCCCTTGCTGGTTAACTTATACAACTGAAGAAACACATCGTACAATTGAGGAAAATCTGCATTTGTCTCCAATGTTTTCAGGGATGATTAAAGGGACAGGTCCCCGTTATTGCCCATCAATTGAAGATAAAGTAACACGCTTCAACGACAAACCGCGTCACCAGATTTTCCTGGAGCCTGAAGGACGCAATACACGTGAAGTATATGTCCAGGGGTTATCGACAAGCTTACCTGAACATGTTCAGAAGAAACTGATTGCATCGATTCCTGGTTTGGAAAATGCCGAAATGATGCGTGCCGGCTATGCGATTGAATATGATTCAGTTATTCCTACACAATTATGGCCAACATTAGAAACGAAAAAAATTCAAGGTCTTTATACAGCAGGTCAAATTAACGGTACTTCAGGCTATGAAGAAGCAGCGGGACAAGGCTTAATGGCCGGAATGAATGCTGCGGCAAAGGTTTTAGGCCGAGAAGAAATTATTTTAGACCGTTCAGATGCTTATATCGGTGTATTAATTGATGACCTAGTAACAAAAGGTACGAATGAGCCTTACCGTTTATTAACGTCTCGTGCGGAGTACCGTCTACTGTTACGTCATGACAATGCAGATTTACGTCTAACGGAAATCGGTTATAAAGCAGGGATGATTACGGAAGAGCGTTATGCGAATTTCCAACATAAAAAAGCACAGGTTGAACAGGAAATCGCCCGTCTGCGTCAAATTATTATTAAGCCGAATGCGACGACCCAAGAGGTCATCCGCAATGCTGGCGGCGCAGAGCTAAAAGATGGTATCCGCGGAGCAGACCTTTTAAAACGTACAGAAATGACGTATGATTTAGTTGCTTCCCTAACTCCATCAGAAGTGGAACTTTCGGATGATGTAAAAGAGCAAATTGAAATTCAATTAAAATATGAAGGGTATATTCAAAAAGCACTTCAGCAAGTAGAGAAAATGAAGAAGCTAGAGGATAAGAAAATCCCTGAAAATATCGATTATGATGCTATTCCAAGCTTGGCGACAGAAGCGCGTATGAAGCTGAAAAGTGTTCAGCCGCTCTCGATTGCTCAAGCATCGCGTATTTCAGGTGTAAACCCTGCAGATGTTTCAATTTTACTTGTTTATATTGAGCAAGGTAAAATTGCAAAAGTAACTACGAACTGAATGATGTGAGCGTCTTTATCCAAAAAAAGGCGCTCATTCTTTAATATGGAGGAGTCATTTTATGAACGAAAAGCAGTTTATCGAAGCATTGAAGGAAAAGGGTATTGAGCTTTCAGAACACCAGATTGCGCAGTTTAAAAAATATTATGAGCTTTTGGTTGAGTGGAATGAAAAGATGAATTTAACGGCGATTACGGATTTGGAAGGCGTTTATTTGAAGCACTTCTATGATTCGATCAGTGCGTCATTTTATTTTGATTTTACAAAAGTGACAACGGTTTGTGATGTTGGTGCAGGTGCAGGCTTCCCAAGCATTCCGATTAAAATTTGCTTCCCGCATTTGCAAATTACGATTGTCGACTCGCTTAATAAACGAATTACATTTTTAAATCACTTAACAAATGAGTTAAACTTGGATCATATGACATTTGTTCATGCACGTGCTGAAGAGTTTGGTCAAAATGCAGCATACCGTGAAAAGTTTGATGTTGTAACGGCCCGCGCGGTGGCACGTCTTTCTGTATTGTCAGAGCTATGTATTCCTTTAGCTAAAGAAGGCGGTTACTTTGTTGCATTAAAAGCTGCGGCAGGTGCAGAAGAATTAAAAGATGCGACAAAAGCCATCTCTACGTTAGGTGGAAAATTAATAGAGGAGTTTGCCTTCCATTTACCTGTAGAGGAAAGTGAACGATCACTATATGTATTTGATAAAGTGAAATCTACACCAAAAAAATACCCGCGTAAACCTGGTGTTCCCAATAAAACACCAATTAAATAAATAAGTTAACCAAATTTGAAATATATCCGTCTTTTGCTGCATATATATTTATATTTATGTTTTTTTAGTGGATAGAAAAATATAAGTTTATAATGAAATAAAAATGGGTAAAGACACTATTTTGTCCTTTTTCAGACGAATTCTGTCTTTCTCGTAAATTACTATTCATTGAACACTGTACATTTTTGAATGAATCAGAAATAATATTGTATATGAGGTAGACAGTTTCCTAAAGGTGGTGCCACACGGATGAAAAGTACTTTTTCACGTTTTTTCGGAGGCGGGAGCAAAGAGCCAGAAGTAAAAAGTGAAGTAGAAGTAATAGAGAATATCTCGATGGCTTCAGAAGAAGTAGTTAAAATTCCAATAGACAAAATCATTCCGAACCGTTATCAGCCACGTACAGTTTTTGATGATGAGAAGATTGAAGAATTAGCTAGAACAATTCATACACATGGCGTCATTCAACCAATTGTGATTCGTCCAATAGATAATGACGCAGATAAATATGAAATAATTGCCGGTGAGCGACGTTATCGAGCGATGAAATCCCTACAGTGGACAGAAGTGCCTGCTATTGTAAGGAATTTAAATGATCGGGAAACGGCGTCTATTGCCTTGATTGAAAACCTTCAACGCGAGGAATTAACAGCAATTGAAGAAGCGCTTGCTTATCAGCAATTATTAGGGTTACATCAGCTGACACAAGAAGCGCTTGCACAACGTCTTGGTAAAGGACAATCAACAGTAGCTAATAAATTGCGTTTATTAAAGTTACCTCAATTTGTTCAGGATGCTATTTTAAATCGTGAAATATCGGAACGTCATGCCCGGGCTCTAATTGTAATCAAAGATGAGCAATTACAAATGCAGCTCATTGCAGCGACGAAAGAGTTTGATTGGAATGTAAGACAGCTTGAAGAGCAAATTCAAAAAATTCTAAATCCAGATGAACCAGAGATAAAAAAACGTAAACCAAGCAGAAAAGCGATTAGCAAAGATGTGCGTATTGCTCTTAATACGATCAAGCAGTCGTTATCAATGGTGACGAAAAGTGGAATCAATGTAAAAACGGAGGAAGAGGATACAGATGATTACTACCAAATCACTGTTAAAATTCCGAAGAAAAAATAAATTATTGAACTGCCCGAAAGATCACGACTTTCTAGGCAGTTTTTTTAGTAGATTAGTAGAAGTAAGTTTTTTTAAAATAAATTTAGTTTCATAGCATCGTTTTCTAACATTTTTTGTTAAGATAAAATAAATAGTATTATAAAAGGAAGATTTAGTAAGCCGAGATTTTTAGACTTTAAAAAGATACCTAAATTGAAGTGATGAAAGCAGGTGCGGATATTGGGACGTATTATTGCGATAGCCAATCAAAAAGGTGGCGTTGGAAAAACGACAACCTCTGTTAACTTAAGTGCATGTTTAGCTTTTTTAGGAAAGAAAGTATTAATAATCGATATCGACCCACAGGGTAACGCATCAAGCGGATTAGGTGTACGAAAAGGTGATTTGGAAAGTTGTGTATACGACGTATTAATTAATGATGAAGATATTAAAGGCGTCATTCAACAAACAGATGTAGAAAATTTATATATTGTTCCTGCTACAATATCATTGGCAGGTGCTGAAATCGAGCTGGTATCCACAATTTCCCGCGAAGTTCGACTAAAAAAATCATTGCAGGAGATTAAAAATAATTTTGATTTCATTATTATTGATTGTCCACCATCACTTGGCTTATTAACAATTAATGCGCTGACTGCCTCTGATGCCCTGATTATTCCTGTACAATGTGAATATTACGCATTGGAGGGGCTAAGCCAATTGCTATCGACAGTCCGCCTTGTCCAAAAACATTTGAACAAGGAGTTAATGATTGATGGCGTGTTACTCACAATGCTGGATGCCCGTACGAATTTAGGTCTTCAAGTAATCGACGAAGTAAAACGCTATTTCCAAGATAAAGTATATCGCTCAATTATTCCGCGTAATGTAAGGTTAAGTGAGGCACCGAGTCATGGGAAACCGGTAATTTTATATGATTCAAAATCACGCGGAGCAGAAATTTACTTAGAGTTTGCAAGGGAAGTGATTAAAAATGGTTAAAGGTTTAGGAAAAGGGATTGATGCGCTTTTTCGTGAAGAGGCCGTACATAAAGAGGACCAGGTACAGCAAATTACAGTCGGTAAAATTTTAGCAAATCCATTTCAGCCACGTAAAATCTTTGATGAAACTGCAATTGAAGAGTTAGCCAGCTCTATTCGGGAACATGGTATCATTCAACCGATTGTTGTCCGTAAAAATGGAAGGAAATATGAAATTGTAGCAGGAGAACGCCGTTATCGTGCAGCGATTAGTGCTGGTTTAACGGATGTACCTGTCATTGTGAAAGACTTCAATGAGCAGCAAATGATGGAAGTTGCTATTTTGGAAAACTTGCAACGCGAAGATTTAACGCCAATTGAAGAAGCAGAGGCATACAACAGTTTAATTGTGAAACTGAATTTCACACAAGATGATTTAGCAAAACGATTAGGAAAAAGCCGTCCGCATATTGCGAATTTAATCCGTCTGTTGCAACTGCCGGAAGACATTCGGGACCTTGTCAATGAAGGAAAGCTCACAATGGGGCATGGACGGGCATTGCTTGGACTGAAAAATAAGCGACGCATACCTGAAGTGGCAAATAAGGTAATAAAAGATCATCTTAATGTTCGTCAGTTGGAAAAGTATATTCAAGATTTAAATGAAGCTGTTTCACGTGAAACAAAACCGACAAAAAAAGATATCCATACGCAGGCAACCGAGTCCCAATTACGTGATTATTTTGGTACACAAGTACAAATCAGAAAAGCCAAGAATAAAGGTAAAATCGAAATTGAGTTTTATTCAGATGATGATTTGCATCGTATTTTGGAAATATTAAATATGGAACAACAATAAAAAGTGCTGAGCGAAAAGTTCCAGCACTTTTTTTATGAACAGTTATAATATAAAAAGAATAATACATAAAGTTGAATTTGTCAGACAGCAAATAGAAAGAGGAAATTTCATGGTATTACTAGGTTCTCTATTAAATGCATTATTTATCATTATCGGTGCATTGGTCGGCCGTATCTTTAAAAATATTCCGGAATCCATGCAGCAGACAGTATTATCTATTATTGGTTTAGTAGTTGCGCTACTAGGAATCCAAATGGGATTGGAGAGTACAAATTTTATTCTCCTTATCATCAGTTTAATCATAGGTACGGTCATCGGTGAATGGCTCGATCTTGAAGGGAAGTTTAATCGTTTCGGTCAATGGATCGAGTCACTTTTTGGAAAGCGTGCACAAAAAGGAACGATTGCGGAGGGGTTCGTTACTGCAACGCTCATTTTTGTTATTGGCTCAATGGGCATTCTCGGTGCTCTCGATAGCGGCTTGCGCAATGATCACAATATCCTCATCACTAAAGGAATTATCGATGGATTTATGTCGATTATATTAAGTTCAACTTTAGGGATCGGTGTCCTACTATCGGCCATTCCAGTGTTTTTATATCAAGGCTCAATTGCGTTATTTGCAGGTGTCATTAGTACATATATTCCCAGTGAAGCACTGGATCTATTCATCACAGAAATGACGGCTACAGGCGGTATTATGATCATGGCAATCGGTTTGAATATTGCGGGATTAACGAAAATCCGTATAGCCAATCTGCTGCCAGCGATTTTGATGGTCGGGATACTCGTTGCGATTATTTTTCCGTTTCAGTAAATGGCGCTGCCATGCTAAAACAAGTGCCCGAACGATTTTATCACTCATAGAATACGTAACGTGCAGTCTCGTATTTTGTAATACTTTAGCTTCCATAAAGCCTCCTACGTTAACAATTCCCTTAACAGAAATGTTACCGATAGGGGGCAACTCCTTTTTCACGGCTTTTCCGGGATAAAGAGGACCCTGTTGGATTAGAATAGAACCAATCGCATTTGATTCACCTAAACATGCATCAATTGCAATAATAAATGGTTGTTCTTTTTCATTAATAAGCTGTTCGTAGCGCTCTACAATATTGAGTGCATGCAGCGGTGCCTGCAATGTTCCAACGACCGGAAACGGAAATGAAAAAGTTTGGTGCAGCTGGCTGCCGATAATCGGGCCTAGTGCATCACCTGTAGATCGGTCTGTACCGATACAGCAAAAAATAAGTTCTTCATGGTCAAACGGAATCGTTTTTAAAAAGATTTCGCTAAGCTCCCAAACAGCGCTCGTCTGTTCATAATGGACGCTATAATTTTGAGGACAGGCTTGTGTCATATTATCACTCCTTTAAATTTTTGATTTAAGTAGATTACTCGAGAAATAAGCTGAAATACGATATATTTATGCAGTATATTCAATTTTAAAGTTTGTTATACAAGAGGTGGTAAATTTGGAAGAAGATTTGAAATTAGATTTGGAAGAATTTTCTGAAACTGATTTAAAAGGACTCGCACACTATACGAAAAGGCTTTGGGATTATGTCACAAGTGCTGAGTTTTGGGATGCTATTATTATAGCCAGCGCGAAGATCCTGGCGATTATCGTTATTTCTTATCTTGTCGTTTTTATCGGCAAAAAGATAATCCACCGAGTGTTTATGCTGCGTGTAAGAACGAATGAACGTCGGCATCTTACAATTGTAAAGCTGTTGCAAAGCGTTCTGAGCTATTTAGTGTACTTCTCCGCCATTATGGGGATTTTATCGGCTATGAATATCCAAGTTGCCGGATTACTTGCAGGGGCCGGGATTGCTTCAGTGGCCATCGCCTTTGGTGCACAAAACTTGGTGAAGGATGTCATTACAGGATTCTTCATTATTTTAGAAGACCAGTTCGGTGTAGGGGATTTTGTTAAAATCAATACGGCAGAAGGTACCGTGATGGAGATTGGTCTTCGTACAACGAAAGTAAAGGGAGTAACAGGAGAACAATTTATTATTCCAAACGGCAGTATTGTAGATGTCATCAACTATTCCATCAATAACTCAAAAGCTACGATAAATATGCAAATTTCGCTCGATGCGAATATTGAAAAAGTGCAAATGGTCATACAAAACTATTTAGATACATTACCGGGAAAATATGAGGAACTTGTCACCGCACCTGTCTTTTTAGGTGTCACAAATACGACAAGCACAGAAGCGACAATTGCTATTACAATAGAAACATTACCATTACAGCAATATTCAATATCACGTATTATAAGGAAAGATGTAATCGACATCTTAACACGCAACGGTATCCCTCTTGCTGTACCGAAAATGATGTTTTATGAGCGAAATCAGGGAGGAGAATAATAGATGGAAGCAAAGCAGTACAGTCTTAATGACGTTGTGGAAATGAAAAAACAACATCCTTGCGGAACGAACGAATGGAAAGTAATCCGATTAGGTGCTGATATTCGCATAAAATGTGAGGGTTGCGGACATAGCGTTATGATTCCACGCCGCGAGTTTGAGAAAAAAATGAAGAAAATTTTACGCCAGGCAGAAGAAGTCTAAAAGCAAAATAGACTTTTAAGCCCGCAATCAATATAATAGACAAGGTTGTAAAATTTAATGGACAGAAAAATCCATAAAAGAATTAATAATAAATTTAAATGAACTGAACATAGAAAGGTTGTGTCAATATGGCATTAACAGCTGGTATTGTTGGTTTACCTAACGTAGGAAAATCGACTTTATTCAACGCAATTACCAAAGCAGGCGCTCTTGCGGCAAACTATCCGTTCGCAACAATCGAACCGAACGTAGGTAGTGTAACTGTTCCAGATGAGCGTTTAGACAAATTAACAGAATTAGTAGTACCAAAGAAAACAGTTCCGACAACTTTTGAATTCACAGACATCGCAGGTATCGTAAAAGGTGCTTCAACTGGTGAAGGTTTAGGAAACAAATTCCTTGCTCACATTCGTGAAGTAGACGCAATTTGCCAAGTTGTTCGTTGTTTTGAAGATGAAAATATTACGCACGTTTCGGGTACAGTAAACCCGATTGATGATATTGAAGTTATTAATTTAGAGTTAATTTTAGCGGATATGGAATCAGTGGATAAACGTATTGCCCGTGTAGCAAAAATGGCGAAGCAAAAAGATAAAGAAGCAATGACAGAAGAGCCGATTCTTCAAAAGCTGAAAGAAGTACTGGAAGCTGAAAAACCTGCTCGTGCGGCAGACCTTTCTGATGACGAGAAAAAAGTAATTAAAGGTTTACACCTATTAACGATTAAACCAATGCTTTATGTTGCAAACGTTTCTGAGGATGAGGTAGCGGATCCGTCTGAAAACAAGTATGTAAAAATGGTACAAGAATATGCAGCAGCTGAAGGCGCACAAGTAATTACTGTTTGTGCAAAAATTGAAGAAGAAATTTCTGAGCTGGAAGACGATGAGAAAAAAGAATTTTTAGCTGAATTGGGAATTGCTGAATCAGGTTTAGACCAATTGATTAAAGCTTCATACAGTCTATTAGGTTTAGCTACTTACTTCACAGCTGGTGTACAGGAAGTTCGTGCATGGACATTCCGCAAAGGCATGAAAGCACCACAATGTGCCGGTATTATTCATACTGATTTTGAACGTGGCTTTATCCGTGCTGAAACGGTTGCATTTACGGACTTAGTGGAATACGGTTCAAAACCTGCTGCAAAAGAAGCGGGCCGTGTACGCGCTGAAGGTAAAGAATATGTGGTACAAGACGGCGATGTATTGGAATTCCTATTTAACGTATAATTAGTAGACGCTTTGTGAGTAGAAATAATACTCGCAAAGCGTTTATTTCTATATGAAATAATCTATTTTTTCATTAATATTAAAGACGTATACAGTTGCATAGAAATAACAACTATGATACAATTCATTGATGTGAGTAATAGAAGTTACTTACTCCTTGCTCCCTATTTTGTAGGAGAGCCCAAGTCCATAAGGAGGTGCAAACACAAATGAGAAAGTACGAATTAATGTACATCATCCGCCCAAACATTGAAGAAGAAGCGAAGAAAGCTTTAGTAGAGCGTTTCCAAGAAATCTTAACTTCAAATGGTGCAGAAATCACAGAAGCAAAAGATTGGGGTAAGCGTCGTTTAGCTTACGAAATCAATGACTTCCGCGAAGGTTTCTACCAAATCGTGAAAGTTAACGCTGGTACTGAAGCTATCAACGAATACACTCGTCTAGCTAACATCAGCGAAGACATCATCCGTCACATCGCAGTACGCGAAGAAGAAAAATAATTTTTAAACTTAAATGCTGAAAAAAGGAGGGCGCATTGATGATTAACCGTGTCGTACTAGTCGGAAGGCTTACAAAGGATCCAGAGCTTCGTTACACACCGAGTGGAGTTCCAATGGCACGTTTTACGATTGCCGTAAACCGTACATTTTCGAGCCAGTCGGGTGAACGCGAAGCAGATTTCATAGGCTGTATTGCCTGGAGAAAACAAGCCGAAAACTTGGCAAACTTCATGAGAAAAGGAAGTTTGATTGGTGTAGAGGGTCGTATTCAAACAGGTAGCTTTGAAGGACAAGATGGAAAGCGTGTGTATACTACAGATGTCGTTGCTGATTCAGTGCAGTTCCTGGAACCACGTGGAGGAGCTAATGCATCACAAGGTGCACCAAGCCAACAATATAGCGGTGGGCAAAATTATGGTGGTCAGCCATCTTATAATCAGCCTAACCAACAATTTGGGGGCGCACAATCACAGGATTCTTACGGTTCTTATCAACAGCCAGCTCAAAATCAGCAAAATTATACACGTGTAGATGAGGATCCATTTGCTAACAGTAAAGGACCGATTGAAGTTTCTGAAGACGATTTACCGTTCTAAGAACTTCACATCTATAATTAAAAATTAAAAGGAGGAACACGATAATGGCACCACGTCGCGGAGGCCGCAAACGCCGTAAAGTTTGCTACTTCACTTCAAATAACATTACGCACATCGACTACAAAGATGTAGATCTTTTAAAGAAATTCATCTCTGAGCGCGGTAAAATTTTACCACGTCGCGTAACTGGTACTTCTGCTAAATACCAACGTAAACTTACAAACGCAATCAAAGTTTCACGTATTATGGCATTATTACCATTCGTAGCTGAAGAAAAATAATTTTTCTAAAAAGTACAGTATTGGCTTATTCGGCCTCTGCTGTACTTTTTTTATTGTACGAAGTATTTTTATCAGTCCATAAAACAAAGGCCGCCACAAAATCACTTGTGACAGCCTGAGAGGAGCAATAGCCTATTTGAAGGCTGTTGCATTATTATTTTTTAATTAATTCAAGATTAACCGGGATCACTTCTTCAACCGTTTCACCGTTTAAATAAGCAATCGCTGTTTCCATTGCGATTTTTCCGATTTCATCAGGTTTTTGCGCAACTGTTGCAGCCAGACTTCCTGCTTTAACAGCAGCTACCGCATCATCAGTCGCATCAAAGCCGACCACTACAATCTTCTTACCTGAAGCTGAGATTGCTTCTTGCGCACCTAATGCCATTTCATCATTGTGTGCAAATACAGCTGTAATATCCGGATTGGACTGCAGAATATTCTCCATTACTGTTAAGCCTTCTGAACGGTTAAAGTTCGCTGTTTGCTTTGCAACGACGTCTAATATACCTGTGACAGCTTCATTGAATCCTTGTCCGCGATCACGTGCAGCAGATGATCCTGCGACACCTTCCAGTTCTACAACTTTGGCACCTTCACCAACTAACTCAGTAATATAGTCTCCAGCCAGCTTTCCGCCTGCTACGTTATCAGAGGCGATATGCGATACGACTTCGCCACCTTCAGACGACCGGTCTACCGTGATGACAGGAATATTTAAAGCATTGGCAGATTCAACGGCAGTTGCAACAGCAACTGAATCAACCGGGTTAATAATAATTAAATCAACGTTTTGCTGGATTAAATCTTCAATATCGGAAGCTTGTTTAGATGCATTATCCTGGGCATCTACAATCGTTGTTTTCACACCGAGTTCTTTTGCCTTTGCTTCTGCATTTTCACTTAGCGTTACGAAGAAAGGATTGTTTAAAGTAGAAATGGATAAACCGATTGTCAAAGTATCATTACTGCTTTCTGATGATTTAGCCGATGTTCCGAAAGAAGGCTCCAAGGAGAAGCCTGGTTTTACCGTACAAGCCGAAAGCATTACAGTGGCCAAAAGTGCCATTAATAATATTAATTGTTTTTTCACGCTAATGACCTCCTTCTACGCTGTTTTTTTACGGTCAATTAATACCGCGATTAAAATAACAATCCCTTTTACCACTTGCTGGAAGAATGAAGAAACGCCAATTAAGTTCAATCCGTTGTTCAACACTCCGATAATCAAGGCACCTACCAATGTACCGAAAATCCAGCCTTTACCGCCTGTTAAACTTGTCCCACCTAAAACGACTGCTGCGATTGCATCCAACTCATAAGATGTTCCAGCTGTTGGCTGTGCAGAATTTAAACGAGAAGTTAAAATTAGAGCGGATAAAGCAGCCAACATACCTGTTAACGAGTACACTGCAATTTTTACACGATCGACATTGATTCCTGATAATTTAGAAGCTGCTTCATTTCCGCCTACTGCATAAACACGGCGACCGAATGTTGTTTTATGCATAATTACATATAACACAATGAAAGCTAGAATCATTGTACATACCGGAACTGGAATACCGAAGAAATACCCTTTACCTAACATTTGGAATGTAATTTCATTTCCTAAGTCTGAAACAGGACGGCCATCCGTATACACTAACGTTAATCCGCGATAAATTGTCATTGTTGCCAATGTTGCGATGAATGGTGCAACTTTTCCTTTTGCGATGATGATACCATTTACAGCACCTAGAATGGCCCCTAACAATAAGGCTGCGAGAATCGTTAATACTGGATCTATTCCTGAAGCGAGCATTGTGGCAGCTACTGCACCTGTAAGGGCTAATGTCGAACCGACTGATAAATCGATACCGCCGGTTAAAATAACAAAAGTCATACCAAATGCAATGAGCGCGCTAATCGATACTTGACGTAATATATTCAAAACATTATCTGTTGTCATAAAGCTTGGATTTAAAATCGTAATGACAATTACAATTAAAAATAATCCTAAAAGAGGACCTAGCTTTCCTAACATTTCTTTTGAGCTAGTTTTTAACAACTTCTTCTCCTCCTGTTGCATAATGCATAATAGTTTCTTGTGTTAAGTCAACATTGTCTAAAATAGCTGTTTGACGTCCTTCATGCATGATCATTACACGGTCTGCCATACCTAACACTTCCGTTAGCTCTGAGGAGATCATTAAAATGGCTACACCTTCCTCCGCCAACTTATTCATAATCGAGTAGATTTCCTTTTTTGCCCCAATATCAACACCGCGAGTAGGTTCGTCCAGGATTAAAATATCAGGCTTTGTACTTAACCACTTCGCAATAACTACTTTTTGCTGATTACCGCCGCTTAATGAACCGACAGCCTGTGTCGCATCACTACAGCGTATATTTAGCTGCTCAATATATTCCGCAGCATGCAATTGCTCTTGTTGCGGTTGAATAAAACCACTTTTTGCGATCGTTTTCAAATTTGTTAAAAACATATTTTCCTTAATTGAAAAATCCAGTACAAGTCCTTCTGTTTTACGGTCTTCTGTCACAAATCCAATTCCGTGTTTCATTGCTTGAATCGGATTTTTGATCGTCGCTTTTTTACCGTGGATGAAAATATCCCCTTTGGACTTTTTAAGGTTACCGAATATGGCTTGTGCCACTTCTGTACGGCCTGCCCCCATTAATCCGGCGAATGCTAAGATTTCCCCTTTACGAATCTGGAAGTTAATATCTTTGCAGACAGCAGGACAAGTTAGCCCTTTTACTTCTAAAGCAACATCCCCGATTTTTGCATCACGGCTAGGATAACGTTCACCAAGCTCACGTCCGACCATCATTTTAACGATTTCATCAAAAGTTGTTTTTGGAATTTCACGGACCCCAACATATTCACCGTCACGTAAAATCGTAATACGGTCACAAATGGCAAAAATCTCTTCCATACGGTGCGAAATATAAACAAACGAAATACCTTTTGCCTTCAGTTCCCTGATCGTTTCAAAAAGAGTTTCAATTTCACGATCTGTAAGGGCAGCTGTCGGTTCATCCATTACGATATATTTTGCATCTGAATTAATCGCTTTGGCAATTTCAATCAGCTGTTGTTTTCCGACTGATAGCGAACCGGCAGGCTGACGTACATCAATGTGCAAACCGAGTTTTGCCAATAGTGTCTTTGCTTCTTTATTCATTTCACGCGTTCGCAGGAATCCCGTACGACCGATTGTTTTTTCTTTTCCTAAAAACAGGTTTTCCGCTACAGATAGATGCGGCAGAATATTTAATTCTTGGTGAATTACGTGAATGCCCAAGTTTTCTGCATCTTTTGCTGAAGTAAATGTATACGACTGACCGTCAACTAGCACATCTCCGTTATCACGTGAGTAGATGCCGGCCAAAATTTTCATCATCGTTGACTTACCGGCGCCATTTTCACCCATTAAGGCGTGGATTTCCCCGTCTAACAGGGTGAACTCAACATTATTTAATACGACGTTGTCATTGAATGCTTTTCTTATGCCTTTCATTTCAATCATGTTCCGTCACCTACCTTAGAAAATTACGCCGCTTTGTAGCATGATATTGGCGTATGGTGTCATTTCACCTGTACGAATAATGACCTTTGCTTCGCTCGACATTTTTTTGAATTGCTCGTGTGAAATATATGTAACCGGTTCCACAATTTTCAAAATAGATGAATGAACAGCTTCGTTAGCAGCTTTTATTTCTTCTGCCAAGTAACTCTGTTCTACTTCTAAATCTTCCAGAACGACTTCCAAAATTGTAATAAATCCTGGCTCTCCCAATTTGTATGATAAATCAATACATGTAACACCTTCTGGAATCGGTAAGCCGCAATCGGCAATAACAATTTTATCTGTATGACCTAAACGTGCAAATATACCTGCCAACTCTCGATTTAATATGCCCTGTTTTTTCATTTTGCGCCGTCCTTTCGAGCTATCACGTTTTCTAAATTGGGCATACCACCTTGGGCTCCGAATTTTTCAACGGATAATGATGCCGCTATATTCGCAAAAAATACTGCTTCTTCAATCGACTGGCCGTTTGTAATTGCATGGGCGAATGCACCGTTAAAGGTATCCCCGGCACCTGTTGTATCAATAGCTGTCGTTTTGTATCCCTTTACATGAACATGTTTTGTACCATCGAAGTAGCGCGCGCCATCTTCACCTAATGTCACAATTAACTGATTTGGATACTTTTCCAATGCTGCTTCAACATCATCACCAAATAGTAAGGCACATTCGGTTTCGTTCGGTGTTAAATACTCAATATAAGGCATCCATTCAATGTCAAAGTTTGCTGCCGGGGCAGGGTTAAACAGTACTGGTATTTGAAGCTCTTTACATAACTTTAAGCTGTACTCAATTGTTTCAACTGGTATTTCAAGCTGCATGACAACTAACTGGCTGTTTCCGATAACAGTTTTTGCTGAAGCAACTACTTCTGGTGTTACTTTCGAGTTGGCGCCCGGTACAACGACAATACGGTTGTCCGATTCGTGGAGCAAAATATTCGCAATGCCTGTAGCGCCATTTGTATTCATAACTAAGCTTGTATTTATATTTTCTTCGTTCAGATTCGCACGAAGCTCTGTACCGAAGCTGTCCGAACCGACAGCACCTAACATTTTAACTTGGCTGCCTAAGCGTGCAGCAGCAACTGCCTGGTTTGCCCCTTTACCTCCTGGCACTGTTGTGAATAAGCTTCCTAAAACGGTCTCACCCTTCTTAGGGAAAACATCCATTTGAACGACTAAGTCCATATTGATACTTCCTATTACCGTAATCATATTGCAGCTTCCTTTCTTGTCGTCCCACGCACAATTAATTGCGGATCTATATTTAATATCGTTTGTTTCATTTCTTTGCCTTCAATCTGCTCAATTAACATTGTTGCGGCTGCAGCACCCATTTTGTATAAGTCCTGGCCGACCGTTGTTAATGGCGGTGATACCATCTCACCGAGCGCAATACCATCGAAGCCTACAATCTGCAGTTCTTCCGGTACACGCTTGCCAAGCTTATGCGCAATATGAAGAGCAGCGATGGCTAATGTATCGCTGCTTGCGAAAACTCCATCAATTTGCGGGTTACTTGTTAAAGTTTGTTCAATTGCTTCAGCAGCAACTTTAAAATCAAAAGATGTTGTTATAACAATTGGATCTGGTCTTTGTTTATCTGTTGCGTCCAGAAATCCTGTAAGACGGTCATCAGCAGTTTTTAACCCTTGTGGACCACGTATACATAATAAATTTTCTGCACCGTTTGTGAGTAAGTACTCCGCCCCAAGTCTGGCACCTTTTCTGTTATCGGTTGCCACAGTCGGGACAGTTGCATCGATTATTCGGTCTAGTGCAACGATTGGTGTATTGATGGACATATAAACAGAAGGATCCATTAAGCTTGTTGCCACAATTAAGCCCGCAACATAAGTTTGTGATAGGCGCTCTAAATATAACAACTCTTTTTCCATTTGGTCGTCTGAATTACAAAGAACAACGGTATAGCCATAAGATAAGGCCATGTCCTCCACTGCACGTGCCAACTCTGGAAAATACGGATTTTTTATATCAGGCACAATTAGACCAATAATATTGGATTGTTTTTTACTTAATGAACGTGCAACACTGCTAGGCTTATAATCCAGCTCACAAATTGCTCGTTCAATACGTTCTGATGACTTTTTACTGACATAACCATTTTGATTTAAGTAGCGTGATACTGTTGCTACAGAAAGATTTGCAACCTTTGCCACATCTTTAATGTTAACCATCTGCACGCCCCCCTCAACAAAATGTGTTACCGGTTACATAATATATGCTATACAATACAAATTGTCAACGAAATAAAGGACATAAAGAACAGAAAAAAAGCTTTTAATACGTAGAAACTAGTTATTCAAACAAAAATTACTCCATATTAAGTTATACTAAAAAAATTATAATGACATACTAATCATTTCTTTTAAACTCTATGCAATGGATTTTCATCCTATTTATATCTGATATGTAAGTAATTACATGATTTTGTACAGCAATGGGATATGCAGAGTTGTTAAGTAAAAGAGAAGTTAAAGGGAATATCGGAATATATACGTTTAATTCATTCTTCTTGTCGTAACGGTTATTTTGTTTGATCATGCAAAAATGGTACAATAGAAATGTGAGAAAAGTTGAAAGTAGACCGGTCGAAAGCCGACCAATTATAGCAGCAAAGTTTGAATAATCGTTGCATTATAGTCTAGCGAACAACAGATAAGGAAGGTTCTCCATGCAAAATAATCAAACAAGAAAGCTGGCACATGGTGCAATGATGATTGCGCTTTTCACTGTGCTGATGGCAATCGTATTTTATATTCCATTGGCGAATATTATCGCGGCGATTATTGCTCCGTTACCGATGATCTGGTATAGCGCAAACTATAATCGAAAGTCATCGCTTTTAGTCGCAGTGATTGCTGTATTTATTACTTTTTTTATCGGTGGACTGCTTTTACTACCCGCTTCATTAATCTTTGCAGCAGCAGGTGTAGCGATAGGAGATGCTATTTATTATAAAAAAAGTAAAGTATTTATGTTTATCTCCACGAGTATTGTCCTGCTCATCACATTTGCGATTCAGTATTTAATTTCATTGCGTTTGTTTGAAGTGGATTTTATTCGGGATTCTCTTGCGCTTATGAAGACGAGTTATATGGAATCGATTAAAATGACGGAAAATCTGACTGGACAACCTGTGCCCAAAGAAACAATGGATATGGCGAATACTATGTTAAATACATTGGAAATGACAATTCCGGCGTCCGTTACATTTGCCATGTTATTTTTAACATTTATTATTATTACCGTTAATTTACCTATTTTAAAACGTTTAAAAGTAGATGTACCAAAGTTTGCGAAGTTTAGTGAATTGCGTTTACCACGATCGGTATTATGGTATTACTTAATCGTTTTATCGGTGAATTTATTCGTTCGTCCAGAAGCCGATTCTTCATTGGCTATTATCATGCTAAATATTTCAATGGTATTATGGGTATTATTAACAATACAAGGTATCTCATTTATACATTTTGTCATTGATGCGTTTGGCTATCCGAAGTTTATAAAAGTTTTAAGTACAATTTTAGCGATACCTCTCTATTCGTTTGTTATTTTAGTAGGTATTGTTGATTTAGGCTTTAATGCACGTAATTACATTCGAGAAAAGAGTCAGAAATGAGGAGCTGATGGGAATGGGGATTTTTCGTAAAAGACCAATTCGATATCCACTATTAGTATTGTTTTTACTTGGTGCAGTAGCAGCTATCCTTATTATGATGTGGAATGTATGGGTGGGAATAGCCTTTATAGCTATTTATTCAGCAGCAGCTTACTACACGGTAAAAGTTGAATTATTAACATATGTAGAAACCGAAAAGCATATTCAAGCACTTTCTTACCGAATGGAGGATGTCGGAAAAGAGGCATTTCTGGAAATGCCATTCGGAATCCTGTTAATGAATGATGAAATGACGGTGGAATGGGCCAACCCGTTTATGCTTCGCGTCCTGCAGCACGAATCGCTGGTCGGATATGAACTGGAAATGATTTCAGAAGAGCTGCCTATACTTGTTAAAGAGGATCAAAAAAATGAAACGGTCATTGCTATCAATGATCGAAAATACCATATTTATTATAAAGAAGAAGAGAAACTTTTCTATTTCTTTGATATTACAAAGCAAGTACAGATTGAAAAGCAGTATATGGCGGACCGTACAGTACTTGCCATTCTATTTATCGATAACTATGATGAGCTCACATCGGGCATGGATGACCAGGCACGAAGCGTAACCAATACGATGATGACATCGATTATAAATGAATGGGCAGCACATTATGATATTTTTGTTAAAAGAATCGCATCGGATCGTTACATGGCTGTGTTAAATGAATCGATTTTATCTGAGCTTGAGCAGAAGCGTTTTTCAATTTTAGATGTAATCCGTGAACGAACATTGATTCAGAAAAATTTATCATTAACGTTAAGTATCGGTATTGGAGCAGGCTCTCAATCCCTTGTAGAGCTTGGACAATTAGCGCAGTCGGGTCTTGATTTGGTTCTGGGCCGTGGTGGTGACCAAGTAGCCATTAAGCAGTCCAATGGTAAGATTCGCTTTTATGGGGGCAAAACAAACCCTGTTGAAAAGCGCACAAGAGTACGTGCCCGTGTAATATCGCATGCATTGAGTGATTTGATTCAAGATAGTGACCGCGTTTTCGTAATGGGCCATAAGAACCCGGACATGGACTCAATAGGAGCATCTGTCGGTGTACGTAAAATGGTTGCAATGAACGGAATTGAAGGATTTGTTGTAGTCAATTTTGAAGAAGTGCGCGGAAGTGTGGACCGGCTAATGACCGAGTTGGAGCAAAAAACCGATTTTTACGATCGCTTTATTACACCGGATGAGGCTTTATCCAAAATTACTCCGAAATCACTTGTAGTCATTGTCGATACCCATAAACCGAGCATGGTAATTGATAGTCGGATATTAAGCAGGACAGATAAGGTCGTTGTTATTGACCATCACCGTCGCGGGGAAGAATTTATCAATAATCCGACATTAGTATATATGGAGCCATATGCATCTTCTACAGCAGAACTTGTTACAGAGCTGCTGGAATACCAGCCTCAAAATGAAAAGTTATTGCCGCTTGAAGCGACAGCATTATTGTCTGGTATTATAGTGGATACAAAAAGCTTTACATTAAGAACAGGTGCGCGTACATTTGAAGCCGCTTCGTATTTACGTACATTTGGTGCTGATACTGTACTGATTCAACGTCTGTTAAAAGAAGATGTAGAAACATATGTTGCCCGTTCAAAAATTATTCAAACTGTAGAATTTCCGTTTGCAGGAATTGCGGTTGCAAATGGTGAAGATTCAAAAATATACGATTCCGTATTGATCGCACAAACGGCAGATATTTTACTTACAATGAAAGATGTCGGTGCCTCGTTTGTCATCGCCCATCGCAATGATGGACAAATCGGCATTAGTGCACGTTCATTGGGAGAAGTAAATGTCCAGCTTGTCATGGAAAGGCTTGGCGGTGGAGGCCATTTAACAAATGCCGCTACACAAATGCAGGCACAATCCATTGATGAAGTGAAAAAGTATTTGTATGAAGCAATTAATGAAGTAGTCGAAGGGAGCAAAGAATCATGAAAGTAGTATTTTTAAAAGACGTAAAAGGTAAAGGTAAAAAAGGTGAAATTAAAGAAGTGGCAGAAGGTTATGCACGTAACTTTTTAATTAAAAACGGGTATGCAAAAGAAGCTAATAACCAGGCAATTAGTGAACTGCAAGGTCAAAAGCGATTAGAAGAAAAAAATGCTGCAGCAGAATTGCAGGCAGCGAAAGATTTAAAAGAGCAATTGGAAGCAATTACAGTAGAAGTAAAAGCAAAATCAGGTGAAGGCGGTCGCCTATTTGGTTCAGTATCCACAAAGCAAATTGCGGATGCATTACAAAAGAAACATGGTTTTAAAGTAGATAAACGTAAAATGGATTGTAATGACGGACTTCGTTCATTAGGTTTTGCCAATGTTCCAGTGAAGTTACATCAAGATGTAAAGGCTACTTTAAAGGTACATGTAATTGAAGAATAAGGAGCGACAACAATGAACGAATCCATGATGGACCGTGTTCCCCCGCATAATAGTGAGGCGGAGCAATCGGTCATTGGAGCCGTTTTCCTTGAACCACAAGCTCTAATAACAGCATCCGAAATTGTTATAGCAGATGATTTTTATCATATTGCCCATCAAAAGATTTTCCAGACGATGCTGAACTTGAGCGATCAGGGAAAAGCAATTGATCTTGTCACTGTAACGGAAGAATTATCAGCAAAAAAAGAGCTCGAGGATATCGGCGGGTTAAGTTATATTACGGAATTGGCGAATGCTGTCCCGACAGCTGCCAATATCGCACACTACGCAAAGATAGTAGAGGAAAAGGCGATTTTACGTCGCCTTATTCGCGTTGCATCTAAAATTGCGGATGACGGATATACGCGTGAGGATGAGGTAGAAGTACTTTTAGCAGAAGCTGAAAAGAAAATGCTTGAAGTTTCGAACCGTAAAAATGCGGGTGATTTTAAGCACGTTAAAGATGTACTCGTTCAAACATTTGATAACATTGAACAGCTTCAGTCACGTGACGGAGATGTGACGGGTATTCCTACCGGTTTCCGTGATTTGGACAAGATGACTGCGGGTTTCCAACGCAACGATTTAATTATTGTAGCGGCCCGTCCGTCAGTTGGTAAAACAGCATTCGCCTTAAACGTAGCCCAAAGTGTTGCTGTAAAGGCCCGTGAAAATGTTGCGATTTTTTCTCTTGAGATGGGAGCAGACCAGCTTGTCATGCGTATGTTATGTGCAGAAGGGAATATTGATGCACAACGCTTGCGTACAGGCGCTTTGGAGACAGAGGACTGGAGCAAGCTGACGATGGCTATGGGAAGTTTATCGAATTCCGGTATTTATATCGATGACTCTCCGGGTGTGCGTATGACAGATATACGTGCTAAATGCCGACGTTTAGCTAAGGAAAACGGCTTAGGGATGATTTTAATTGATTACTTGCAGCTTATTTTAGGTAGCGGTAAACCAGGGGAAAACCGTCAGCAGGAAGTATCGGAAATTTCACGTTCTTTAAAAGGTTTAGCGCGTGAACTAAAAGTACCCGTTATAGCCTTATCACAGCTGTCTCGCGGTGTAGAGCAGCGTCAAGATAAACGTCCGATGATGAGTGACTTGCGTGAATCTGGTTCGATTGAGCAGGATGCCGATATCGTAGCCTTCTTATACCGTGATGATTACTACGATAAAGAATCGGAAAGTAAAGATATTATCGAAATCATTATTGCAAAACAGCGTAACGGTCCAACAGGCACGGTAAGCTTGGCATTCCGAAAAGAATACAATAAGTTTCTTAATTTAGAATTTACCCCTCCTCCACGAGAAGAATAATACTTAAACACGAACAATATACATTAGTTAAATGTATATGTTCGTGTTTTTTGTTGACATTTATGATTCGGAATTGTTAAAATGTTCATGTTTCATCATTAAGGAATTAAAAGGTAAATTCTTATGAATAAGAATGAAATACTTAATACATAATTTTAGTCGTTAGGTAATTCATTCGTCGGAGGTGCACATAGATGACAGCTGTAGTTGTAGTAGGTACGCAATGGGGAGATGAAGGGAAAGGCAAAATTACAGATTTCCTTTCAAAAAGAGCAGATGCAATCGCACGTTATGCTGGTGGAGATAACGCGGGTCACACAATTAAAATCGGTGGAGAGACATATAAATTGCATTTAATCCCTTCAGGAATTTTTTATCCGGATAAACTTTCGGTTATAGGGAATGGTGTTGTGCTTAATCCAAAGTCAATTGTAACGGAATTAAAAGGACTGCAAGCTAGAGGAATTGATACATCGAACTTAAGAATTTCCAATCGTGCACATGTTATTTTGCCTTATCATATTCATCAGGATATTGCAGAGGAAGAAGCACGTGGTGATGAAAAAATAGGAACGACAGCAAAAGGAATTGGTCCATGCTACCAAGATAAAGTTGCCCGAATCGGGATTCGTGTAGCAGATCTTTTAGATAAAGAAACATTTGAGAAAAAATTACGTGCAAATTTAACATTAAAAAATCGTTTATTTACGAAGTTTTATGAAGTAGAAGGCTTACAATTCGATGATATATTCGAGGAATACTACGCATACGGTCAAGAAATCGCCCATTATGTAACGGATACATCGAAAGTGCTGAATGATGTTATTGATGAAGGCGGTAAAGTGCTGTTTGAAGGGGCACAAGGGATTATGCTTGATGTCGATCAAGGAACTTATCCATATGTAACATCTTCAAATCCAGTGGCAGGCGGTATCGCAATTGGATCAGGTGTTGGTCCAACAGCAGTAGAACGCGTTGTTGGTGTTTGTAAGGCATATACATCCCGTGTTGGAGATGGTCCATTTCCTTCTGAACTTCATGATGAAATTGGTCAGCAAATTCGGGAAGTAGGCCGTGAATATGGTACAACAACAGGTCGCCCGCGTCGTGTTGGATGGTTTGACACGGTTGTAGTTCGTCATTCACGCCGAGTTTCGGGGATAACGGATTTGGCTTTAAATTCTATTGATGTGTTATCAGGGCTTGAAACGGTTAAAATTTGTACAGCGTATGAATATAACGGAGAACAGATTACAGAATACCCGGCAAACCTGGAAATCATTGAACAGTGTAAACCTGTCTATGAGGAACTGCCAGGTTGGTCAGAAGATGTGACGAACGTTCGGACATTTGACGAGCTGCCTGATAATGCAAAAAAATATGTACAGCGCATTGTAGAGCTTACAGGTATTTCATTGATGACTTTCTCTGTTGGCCCTTCACGTGAGCAAACAAATATCGTAAATGAAATCTGGAAATAATTGATTGACATAGAGAAGTGTATTAAAGGTCTAACAGGCTTTTAATACGCTTTTTTGTCATTTACAGGAAATAATGGGAATGGATATAAAAGAGGAAGGGATACTATTTTGCCTAATGAAAATGTAACATTTTTTTAGAAAATAATACATTTACGTTACAAAAAGACTGGAACGGTTCATTTGAAATGAGAAATATGGTACATTAGCAAAGTGTGTTTTTGACTATAGAGGATTTCCTAAAAAAAATACAGCATGTTTTATAGAATAGATCTAGTCGAGAGGAGCTTTATCATGAGTTCAAAAGGAAACAAGTTAGACTTAAAAAAATCAAAACTAAGTCTAATGAATCGTCATAATAGAAAACTTAAAATGGCTGCATTATTTGCACTGCTTGTTTCTACAGTGACATTCAATATAGGTTTCGCGAATGAAACAGATAAAGAAAAATTCGCTAAAGTTTTCCACGTTTATGTAGCTGATACATACGTAGGTTCAGTTGCAGATGAAGCAACTGTAAATGAGGTTGTCACGCAAAAAGAGCAAGAGGCAAGCGAACAATATAAAGATTTAACACTAGACGCTGGGGCTGATATTTCACTTATCCCAGAGCAAGTATTTACAGCCGATGCTAATGAAGAACAAACATTAAAAAACCTTCAGGAAGCAATAACTGTTCAGGCAAAAGCCTACTCATTAAAAGTTGGGGAAACAGTTGTTGCATCAGTGAAAGATAGAGAAGCGTTTGAAGCTGTAATTGACGGATTAAAGCTTCAATTCGTGACACAGAACGATTTAAACGAGTTGCAAAATAATACTGCTAAAGATGCTATACCCGAATTACAAAAAAATGAAACACGTCTTGTCGACCTAACATTATCTTCTCCGATTACAGGGGATGAAGTGCTAGCTGAACCAGCAAATGTTGTATCAGCACAAAAAGCGGTACAAATTTTACAAACAGGTGCAGCAGAGCAAGAAGCATACACTGTAAAAGCTGGTGATGTGTTAGGTTCAATTGCAAAAGGGCATGATTTAACAACTGCTGAATTATTAAAAATGAACCCTGCACTTAAATTAGACACTGTCCTGCAAATTGGTGAACAAGTTAATGTAACTGTTCAAAAGCCATTGGTTACAGTAAAGGCGGTTTACGAAAAGAAAACTGTTGAGGGCATCGATTTTACAAAAATTGTTAAAGAAGATGCAACGATGCTAAAAGGTAAAAAAGTTGTTAAGCAGGAAGGCGAAAAAGGCAAAAAGGAAGTTTCCTACTTAATCACTGAAGAGAATGGTGTCCGAACTGAAAGAATACAATCAGAGGCGAATGTTTTAGCTGAGCCTGAAGACCGTATTGTCGTGATCGGAACTAAAGTGATTCCCTCGGTCGGAACAGGTACTTTTGCTTGGCCGGCAGTTGGCGG
The DNA here is from genome assembly GCF_038004425.1 of Solibacillus sp. FSL W7-1464. Classification (NCBI taxonomy): domain Bacteria; kingdom Bacillati; phylum Bacillota; class Bacilli; order Caryophanales; family Caryophanaceae; genus Solibacillus; species Solibacillus sp. FSL W7-1464. The sequence goes on along the minus strand of NZ_JBBORC010000001.1, from coordinate 3,895,882 downwards.
CTATATCTCAAGTAATATGGGAGAGCGCTGGGGACGTTACCACTACGGGATTGATATTGCCCGTCCATCAAACTATACGATAAAAGCGTCAGATAATGGTGTTGTCAAAACTGCAGGCAAGCATTCAACATACGGAAATTATGTAGTGATAAACCATAAAAACGGTTTTGAATCGTTATATGCTCATTTATCTCGGATTGATGTAAAAGTTGGACAAGTAGTTGAACAAGGTTCTGCTTTAGGACAAATGGGTTCAACAGGACGTTCAACAGGTACACATTTACATTTTGAAATTCATAAGAACGGTAAAGAAGTAAATCCGTTATCATATTTAGATTAATTTTTAGCAGTCCAAGCGTGATTTGGACTGCTTTTTCTATAATATGGTCGCTACGTTATCAGATTGGTTAAAATTCAAAAACTATTCTTAAATGGATGGAATATTTCCCGGAAAATAATCATAGCGATATAGCTGTATAATGCACCAAATAGCAAAGCATGATAGAGTAGTTATAGTAAAAATAAAGATAACCTTTCATATTATAGATAGAATTTATGAGAAAAGAGGAATTAGATGATGGATAAAACGATATTAGTTGTAGACGATGAAAAACCGATTGCAGATATTCTGCAATTTAATTTAATTAAAGAAGGTTATCGCGTCATTTGTGCATACGATGGAGACGAGGCACTTCAAAAAGTTGAAGAAGAACAACCTGATTTAATGTTGCTGGATATTATGTTACCTAAACGTGACGGCATGGAAGTATGTCGTGAAGTGCGTAAAAAATATGATTTTCCAATTATTATGCTGACGGCAAAAGGGTCGGAAATCGATAAAGTATTAGGACTGGAGATGGGTGCTGACGATTATGTAACAAAACCGTTCAGTACACGTGAATTAATTGCCCGTGTGAAAGCAAATATGCGTAGGTTAAACGTACCTGCCCAAATAGAAGAAGCACCTGCGGAAACGAATGATATAGTCGTTGGTTCTTTAACAATTCAGCCAGATGCCTATTTAGTATTAAAGCGTGACGAATCAATTGAATTAACACACCGCGAATTTGAATTGCTGCATTATTTAGCAAAACATATTGGTCAGGTGATGACACGTGAGCATTTGCTGCAAACAGTATGGGGTTATGACTATTTCGGTGATGTACGAACAGTGGATGTAACAATTCGTCGTTTACGTGAAAAGATCGAAGACAATCCGAGTCATCCTTTATGGATTGTTACGAGACGAGGAGTCGGCTACTACCTACGAAATCCTGAACAGGAGTAAAATACATGCAAAAAGTGAGTTTTTTTAAGTCCATCCATGTAAAGCTTGTACTGATCTATGTCCTATTAATTATAATTGCGCTTCAAATTATAGGCATTTATTTTTCAAAGCAGCTTGAGACGAATTTAAAAACGAATTTCCAAGATTCGATTCGCCAAAGAATTGAGCTTGTGCATTATAGTGTTCGTGAAGAAATGCTAAAATCGCGCGATGAAACGAGCTCACCTTCACTTGAGGTTAGTTTAAAAATGATTTTGCAGGGGATCGCTACAGAAGATATTAATAAAATCAATGTAGTGGATAACCGAAACAGAATTATAGCCACTTCTGATACGAATGACCAGGCACTTGTAGGTCAGCGAATAAACGAAAAAATTATACGACAGGCGATGTCTTCGGAAACAATATGGGATACCGTTTCATTGGATCGCGATACAGGTCTGCGTGTATGGATACTGGCAGTCCCGGTAATGGATAATGTGGGACCGGCCGGTGAATTGAAAGGCGTCATTTACGTTCAGTCGAATATCGAAAAGGTATATGAGCAATTAAATGAAGTTAACCGGATTTTCGCAGCAGGTATTGCAGTGTCACTTGCTATTACAATTATTTTGGGAATTCTCGTAGCACGGACCATTACTCGCCCAATTTCGGATATGCGAAAACAGGCACAAGCGATGTCAAAAGGGAACTATGCAAGGAAAGTGCGTGTATACGGGACAGATGAAATTGGTCAGTTAGCCATTGCTTTCAATCATTTGACCAATCGCCTGCAGGAAGCACAATCCACAACTGAAGCAGAACGCCGAAAATTGGCAAGTGTACTTAGTAATATGACGGATGGTGTAATCGCAACAGACCGTAAAGGGAAAATTATATTGATTAATGATCCGGCATTGGAATTGCTTCATGATTCACGTGAAACAACTTTAAACCGCCCGATTGCATCGGTATTGGGTTTAGACCAAGAATATAGTTTTGAAGACTTGATTCATATGAAAGATCCTGTGAATCTTGATTTTAGTATGAATGATACACCGTATATGTTACGCGCAAACTTTTCTGTAATTCAAAAGGAAACCGGTTTTGTGAATGGTCTGATTACGGTATTGCACGATATTACTGAACAGGAAAAAATTGATATGGAACGTCGGGAATTTGTTGCGAACGTTTCCCATGAATTGCGAACGCCGTTAACAACGATGCGGAGTTACTTAGAAGCACTTGCAGAAGGTGCATGGAAAGATGAAAATATTGCGCCGACATTTTTAAACGTCACGCAAACCGAAACAGAGCGTATGATTCGCCTTGTAAATGATTTACTGCAGCTATCAAAAATGGACAGTCAAGAATATGAACTGAACCTGGAGTTTGTTGAATTCAATAAGTTTTTCACGCAAATTATTGACCGTTTTGAAATGTCGAAGTCACAAAATGTGGAGTTTATCCGGTTGCTTCCGGAAAAAAGTTATTTTGTTGATATTGATACTGATAAGCTGACACAAGTAATCGACAATATTATTTCAAATGCGTTGAAATATTCTCCGGATGGCGGCAATATTCGTTTTGGCTTTACAGTTCATGATAATATGCTGCGCGTTATGGTTTCAGATGATGGCATGGGGATTCCGAAAGAAAATGTATCAAGAATTTTCGATCGATTCTATCGCGTAGATCGCGCAAGAGCAAGGTCGATGGGTGGAACAGGCCTAGGCCTTGCAATTGCCCGTGAAATGATTGAAGCACATGGAGGGAAGATTTGGGCAGAAAGTGAGGAAGGACAAGGTACAACGATATTCTTCACATTGCCATATGAATTGGATGAAGCGGGGGATTGGGAATGAAATATATTGAACAGATCAAGTCTCTTTTATTAACATTCCTCGTTACACTCAGCGTTGTATTTACACTTCTTATTTGGAATTACAAACCAGAATATGAAACGATAAAAGAGACACAGGTCGAAGAAGAGCTTGTTGGGCAGTCCAAGGAATTGCAGGAAGTACTAAAACCATACAGATTGCTGTATCGCCAAAATGAACAGTTTTCCGGCACGGTTGCTACCGCTACTATAAATGAGTTCTACAGCCAATTACGTACGTGGGAAATTTACGATTTGGATTTAGTTGATACTGAACTATCTAACATTAAAATGAACGATATGCTGCGTAAGGATAATCGAGTAACGATGTTTTTTAATGAAGAAATGCCATTGCAGGTTTTTTCCAGTCTTTTATCCTTTAATGATAATGAAATACCGGAGGCAAGCTTTACACGTCTTATTGTAGACTGGTCAAATATAGAGAAAAATGGTCAATTACAGATACTCTTCCTAAACACAGAAAAGCGACTGTTATATAGTGCATATGCAGGCTTACCGGATAAGGAATATTTTATGAAGAAGGTAATAGAACCGGCCAATGGTTTTAGCCAATATGTTGAAGTTGAGCGGGATAATTTGCGTTCTTTGTATGTGGCCAAAGATCCTATTCAATCATCGACCTATACGTATTTAGTGGACCCGGTGTCTGTTGAAACTTCTGTTAGTTCATTTAAAAAGATTTTGTTTACCGATTTAAAAATTGTAAAGCCGAATAACGAAGGTCCTCAATCTGAAAGGTTTACTGACGGGACATCATTGATGACGGTAGATAACCAAAATCGTATTATAAATTATGTGCATCCGCCTGCAGAAAGTATTGCGCCAATATCTTCCTCGAAATTGCTAATAGACAGTTTTAATTTTGTAAATGATCATGGTGGTTTTACACAGGATTTCCGCTTGTCTTATATGAATATTGGTAAGCATATTACAGAATATCAGTTGTTCGTCCAAGGGTATCCGGTTCATAGCGAAGTTACAACAACACGACTTGCGACGACTTGGGGTGAAAATCGTATTTTCCGTTATCGCCGCCCTTATTATTCGATTGGATCTTTTGTGAAAAGCACTCAGAGAGAGCTGGATTCAGGAGAGCAAATAATAGAATCTCTACGTACAGAGAATAATGAATTATTTAAAGAATCAGATGAAATTGTTGTTGGGTATCAATTGACGCAGAATGCGGATGTTATTGTTTTAAATCCAAGTTGGTTCGCCATTACAAACAATGTATGGAAACCACTTACACCCAAGGAAATAGGGGGTGTTGAAGTTGGATTGGAGTAGAACGAAGACTATTTTTATATGGGTTTTTCTAGTATTGAATCTCTTTTTGTATACGCAATATCTGGAGAGTTATAATGAAGGCCAGGAAATAGAAGTTTTAGGGGAAACAATGGAAGTGGAAGCAAGATTGAAGGAAGATAATATTACGTATATTGCTCTTCCAAACAATAAGGAAAGTGCAGCATACTATTCAGGAGAAATTAAAAACTTTTCCCCATCTGAAGTTCCGTTTTTCCCGAACCAAAGTGCAAAGATTGAAAATAACAACAAACTGATTGTGGCGATGGAAAAGCCTGTAAAGCTTCAGAAAAGTGATACTCGAGATGCGTATACGGAATTTGTCCATAACAATGTATATGAAGGTGATTCCTATGTGCTTTGGGATATCGATGAAGAGAAAAAAGAAGCGACATTTTTCCAGAAGGTAAACGACGTGACATTGTATTATAATGTACGTGGATATATAAAACTTTATTGGGATGATGACAACCGTATCATTTCCTATGAACAGACAATGCTGGAAAAGCATGAAAAGCTGGATAAACAGCAAAATCTATTAACTGCAAGACAAGTATTGCAGATTTTATATGGAAAGAATTTATTAAAACCGGATTCTCAGATTACGGAAATGAATCTAGGCTATTCTACAATTGTTCAATTAACGCAAACTCAGGTATTTGCACCGACATGGGAAGTACGGGTCAAGCTGGCTGATGACACAGTTGAAATACATTTTGTGAATGCGGTACAAGGACGAATTGTAGAGATCCAAAACGATTTATCCGAAATTGTCGAGCAGACAGAGGATTTGGAAGAGTAGGGAGTTTTTAAACAATGCGATTTAGCGTTTTAGCAAGTGGCAGTACAGGAAACGCAGTCTACGTAGAAAATGATGAACACTCATTTTTAATTGATGCAGGATTAAGCGGAAAGAAAATGGAGCAACTGTTTGCTAATATAGATCGTGATATGAAAAATTTATCAGGAATTTTAGTAACACATGAACATAGTGACCATATAAAAGGGCTTGGTGTCATTGCACGTAAATACAATATTCCTGTGTTTGCAAACGCAAAAACATGGACAGCGATGGACGGGCTAGTTGGTACGATTCCAACAGATTTATGTTTTGATTTTGATATGGAAACAGTAAAGACATTTGGCGGGCTGGATATTCAATCATTTGCGGTGTCTCATGATGCTGCTGAACCGATGTTCTATACATTCTATGAGAATGGACGAAAGCTTGTTGTCATTACTGATACAGGCTATGTAAGTGACCGGATGAAAGGATATATCGCAGCAGCAGATGCCTATGTTTTCGAAAGTAACCATGATGTGAGCATGCTCCAAATGGGTAAATATCCTTGGAGTATTAAACGTCGTATATTATCGGATGTAGGGCATGTTTCGAATGAGGATGCTGCAGTGGCAATGGCTGATGTTGTTGCTGAAAAACCGACGCAAATTTATTTGGCGCATTTAAGTAAAGACAACAATATGAAAGATCTGGCGCGGATGAGCGTAGAGCAGACATTGCAGTCTTGCGGCATTATTGCAGGGGAATACCTGCATCTGCATGATACCGATGCAAATGAACCGACAAAGCTGGTGACAGTGTAATTTCAGCAAGGCATAATTGAAGTAAATATGGGTAAAAGATAGGTGTGTTAAAAGTTTCTACTTTTAGCATACCTTTTTTATTTTAACTGCAATTTTTAATTAGGTTTTATGTGATTTTCATCTAATTTTAATGTTAAATGTGTATGCTATCAGTAAGAAAAAAATGAAAGGATGAGCGATATGGGTTACTATCCTGAAGACGAGAAGAAAGAAACTCAAAATGATCGTATTGCAGAGCTTGAGGCTCGTTTAAAAAGAGAAGAAGAAGAAAAACAACAGCGGCAAAATAGAAAAGGAAAAAAAGGCGGCAGTAAAGGCGGGTATTTTTTATCTGGCTTAAGCGGTGTAGTCGTTGGTGCTTTATTGTTATGGCTCCTGCTTCCTTCATTGGCAAATCAGTTACCAGGTGGGAATGAAGTAAATTCGGTTACAAACGATTCCCCAAACTCAACGATCAGTCAAACTGCAACTGAAGTGACAACAGATGTAACAGATGCGGTTGAAAAAGTATCGAGTGCCGTTGTTGGAATTACAAATATTCAAAATGTAGCACCGAACTTTTGGAATCAAAGTACTGGAGAAGCGCAAGCGGTAGGTAGCGGTTCGGGCGTTGTCTATAAAAAAGAAGGGAACTTTGCCTTTATCGTCACGAACCACCATGTTGTGGATGGAGCAGAACAAATTGAAGTAACTCTAGACGATGGGGAAAAAGTAAAAGCAGAGCTTATTGGTTCTGATATTTGGACAGACTTAGCAATACTTTCAATACCAAGTGAGGGAATTGATACAGTAGCCAACTTCGGAGATTCGGATGTATTAAAACAAGGTGAAACAGTAATTGCCATCGGAAATCCACTTGGCTTAGATTTTTATGGATCTGTAACAACAGGTGTAATTTCAGGGAAAGATCGTTCAGTACCAGTCGACTTAAATGAAGATGGTGCAGAGGACTGGTCAACAGAAGTATTACAGACGGATGCGGCAATCAATTCAGGGAACTCTGGTGGGGCTTTAGTAAATATTGCCGGCGAATTAATTGGTATAAATTCGATGAAAATTGCCCAGTCTTCAGTTGAAGGCTTAGGATTTGCGATTCCGATCAATTCAGCAATTCCGATTATTGAACAGTTGGAAAAGCACGGGGAAGTTCAACGCCCGACAATGGGAATTTCCTTAGTCGACCTAACGGAAGTACCTGCATATTATCAACAGCAAACATTGAAATTGCCGGAAGAAGTCACAAATGGTGTTGTCATTTCCCAAGTTGTAAGAGGTTCAGCGGCGGATAAAGCAGGATTACAGCAATACGATGTAATTGTAGAAATGGATGGCGAAAAAATTGAAAACGCAATCGAGCTCCGCAAACATTTATACAACGAAAAATCGATAGGCGATACATTAAAAATTAAAGTATATCGTAACGGTAAAATAGTAGAAGCTAATTTAGAGTTAGTGGAAAATGCACAATTGTAAATGTGGATAACTTAATTAAAGAATGAAATTGTACACAACGGGTAGAGAAGAAAAAGGCTTGTCTTTTCTACTCGTTTTTTGTCTGTTACAATAGGTTGTGGATAACATTTCAGAAATTGTGAATAAGTTTGTGGAAATTTCAGAAAAGAAAGAAGGTTTAAAAATGAAGACATACAGCTGTGAAACCCATATAGATCATGCGTTAGATATGCACGTGGCAGAAACTGAACAATTCCCGATGATGAATTTATTATCGGAAGAGGAAAAGTTATCAACAACTTGTTCCTACTGTGAACAGTCAGCAACATATATTGTATCAAGTAAATAACTTTACACAATATATAGTTTTTATTTGTGGATATGTGCATAACTTTTGTGGATAACTTGTTTGTAAATGGAATGTAAAGGTGGATAAGTTGTGAATATTACTATCATCTCGGTTGGTAAGCTGAAAGAAAAATATTTAAAAATGGGTATTGAGGAGTATGTGAAGCGATTAGGGGGCTATGCAAAAATCGATTTAGTAGAAGTACCGGATGAGAAAGCACCTGAACAGTTAAGTGATGCCGATATGGAAATCGTCAAACGTAAAGAGGGAGACCGTATCCTTGCGAAAATCAATGATGGTACATATGTCATTGCACTGGCACTGGACGGGAAAATGAAAACGAGCGAAGAAATGGCCGCAGATTTAGAAGCGCTGATGACTTACGGGAAAAGCAAAGTGGCGTTTGTTATAGGCGGATCATTAGGATTGCATACAGATGTACTAAAGCGCGCAGATGAAAAACTGTGCTTCGGAAAAATGACCCTACCTCACCAGCTGATGAAACTTGTGCTAGTAGAGCAGATTTACCGCAGTTTCAGAATTATTAAGGGTGAACCGTATCATAAATAGAGGCAAAAAAAGTTGTAAATAAGGTGGCATTTTGTGATCGTAAGCGAATTTTGGGGATGAAAATTCATCTTCCATATTTGCTTCACGATACAAAAGGTGAAGAAGGGTAAATGTCTTCGAAACGTTTACTTCTGAAAAATCGAAGTCGAGTTCAATGGTGTCGATGGAGCGCGGTTTGCCAGTTGGCTGTTTTACCGTAATCTGTCCAATTAGTAATTGTAGTAACCGTTTCTGATGTTCTCGTGGCGCGCATTTATAAGCATCTAAAAAACGTAATAGCAACGTTTGAATCAAGTCAGGCTGTATTACTTTTGAATCGTTAGAGCTTAGTTGCGCGGTGATTTCGTTTTGTCTTTGCTCTAAATCCGTCTTTTCAGCTGTTAGTTTTTGAAGGCGCTCTTGTAGTATTGTAACGGGAAGCGTCTTTTGTTCAAAGGCATCTAAATATTGGTTTTGAAGCGACTGTATTTCGAGCAGTCGTTTTTTTATGTCCTCAAGCTCGGTAGATAAGGAATGGAGCAATTCAATAGATGTCGTGTTAAGAGCTTGTAGTTTTGAGAAAAGCTGTTGTTCGCTATGGGCAAATTGTTCAATTCGCTCAATGAGTTGCGCTTCTGCTTCATATGCTTTCGTTGAGTTCGCATGACAGGCAGATGATCCTTTGTTATGAAAGTCAGAGCAGACGTAATAACGGTATTTCTTTTTAGTGCCGTCTTTTGATTTCCACGTAGTAATGGCTGGCACCATACCTTGATTGCAAGTAGGACAGCGTAGCAGACTACTAAGTAAAAAAGGTTCGTTTGATTGGCGCTGTTTAAAGGACCTACTATTTCGTCGTGCTTGCACGATATTCCAAAGGTCGTCTGGAATAATTGCCTCATGTTTACCTTCAACAATGATTGGATTAGGGTTTTTGCCTTTTCTGCGCTTGCTATCCCAATTCTCAACTTTTGCCCAACTTACTTTACCGTTGTATATAATGTTGTCCAAAATCTGTGCAACACCATTAACCGAAAAATGATGTCCGCGCTTCGTTCGATAACCTGCCTTGTTCAAGTGATTAGCAACTGCTTTTAACCCTTTGCCTTCCGCGTATAGTTCAAAGGCTAATTTAACAATAAATGCTTCCTTTTCGTTAATGACTAACGCTTTATCGACGACGTCATAGCCGAATACGATGCCCCCATTCCAATAACCTTCATATGCGCGTTGCTTCATGCCGAGCTTTACGTTTTCTGATAGCGTATTACGTTCCATTTCAGCAATCGAAGCCATAAGCTGAACAACTAAACGTCCAATTGGGGTACCTGTATCAAAGTTTTCAGAGTAAGAAATGAATTTTACATCGTTCGCTTCAAACAAGTCTAATAACGTAAGTGTATCTAACATGTTGCGCGATAGACGTGAGATTTTCCAAACGAGCACAGCTTGGAACTTATTGTTCTCGACATCAGCAATAAGTTTTTGAATTGCAGGGCGACGTGTAATGTTTTTACCACTTATCCCTTCATCGACATATTCACCAGCAATTTCCCAACCGTATAGCTGTGCATATTGTCGTAATGTTTGTAGTTGCGCGGAAATACTATAACCTTCTGTTGCTTGTTCCTCAGTCGACACCCGACAATAAATCGCTACTTGTCTAATTTCATTCATGATAAATCCTCCTTTCACCGCCATTTTAATATGAAACGAAAAAAAGAGAAAGGATGCGCACCTTTCTCTAAATAACCTGATTTAAATACGTTAAATCAAATTTATAAATGATGTCCTTAATTGTTCGGTTCTTGGGTTTGTCACCTGGATTAACGTGGATTTTTTTAATTAAAGATTGTAAAAGAATTTTCTTATCATCATCTTTTATCATGCTGAAAAATTGTAAGAAGTCCTTCAATGAATTCGCAACAATAGTTGTTAAGAATTGTTTATCACTAAGTTTTATCTGTTGATTCAAGCTTTCTATTTGCTTTACAAGTGCTTGCTCTTCTTGCTGTAAATCGTGCATCTCCTCTTCAAAGATTTCTTCTGTGATAATGTCCCGCATGCGCCAATTTATGAGTTCTTTTCTTTTTCGCTTTAAATCTACCAAGTCTGCTTCCTGTTTCTTTATTTGCTGTTGCAAAGGCATAACTTCATTTATGGAATAGGAATGGAGTGTATTAATTAATGGCTCTATTAGATTATGCTTTTGAAGGGTAGTGAAAACTTGCTCATATACAGCTTTTTCAGCGTATTCCTTTGAGATAAGGTTTGCTAAGCAGGCAGAGGAACCGCTATTTTTGTTGCGAGAGCATTGATAATATTTATACTTCGGACTGCTGTTTCCTTGAACCATTGGCGCGCCACATTGGGGGCATCTTAATAAACCAGACAGCGGAAAGCTACCAGGGTGAATCTTTTCATGAAGATGACTATTTAATTTCATGATACTCTGAGCTTTTTCCCATAATGTCACATCTATAATAGGAGCGTGTTTGCCCTTCCTTAATTCACCGCGCCATTTCATATTCCCGATATATATAGGATTACTAAGAATGGTCTTTACAGCAAAAATGGTCCAATAATTATCTTTCTTTGTACGAATCCCTAACGTATTTAATGCAGATGCAATCTTTTTATAACCCCATTGTTCGTTTGCGTATTTATCGAAAATAAAGCTTACAACTTTTGCTTCTTCAGGGACAATCTTTAACTTTTTATTTGAGGATGTGTAGCCGTAAATGATACCGCCATTAAAATGTCCTTCCGAAGCTCTCTTTTCCATGCCTGAACTCGTCCTGAAAATAATCATATCTCTTTCCAGCTCAGCCACTAACGACATGATTTGATAGAGAATCTTTGAACGCGGGTCGCTTGTATCGATGTTATCAGCAATACAAATGAGTCGTATTTCTTCTTCGTTGAGGCGCTTATAAATGTAAAGAGCCTCTAAATTGTCGCGCGAAATACGGTCTGAGTCATATACAACGACACAATCAATTTTATTTTTCTTGTCCATAATGAACGAATATAATTCCTTAAATGCATCGCGATTTCTAAAGGATTTCGCGGATTTAGCACCTTCGTCAAAGATATGAACGAGTGTAATGTCATTAGAGTCACAGTATCTTTTAATTTCTTCGGTTTGCTTTGCGATAGAAGTGTTATCTAATTGTTTATCTGTACTTACTCGAACATAACCTACTGCACGCATATATATCACGCTCCTAATTGATCTTGTTTATGTTGTTCGCAAAGGTTTTTTTCATATTTAAGGATCATTTCTGAGAGGGTATTTAAAAAATGGCGAGCATGGTACTTTTCAAGATCGGTACCAATTAGTAATTGTTTTTCGATTTCTTCGTGGAAGTTTAGAGAAGGGGATTGTTTCATAAGAGGTCATCCTTTCGTGGAATTTATTGAGGAAGGCTAACGAAGAAAAAGCTTCAATAGCCTATGTAAGGGGGAAGGCACAAAAAACTGGCTTATTTAGAAACACATGTATTAAAATGCGCAGTTAGCCAAAAATGGGCGCAAAAATCCCAGTGAGCTATCAAGCATTTTAAGTAAAAACATGTATCTAAATAAACCAGTTAAAATATACAAAAACCATAAAAAAATCATATGTTAAATGTCTATATGCAATTTTATAATTGTAATTTTAAAAAAATTTTTTCATTTGTCAATAGAAAAACTGTCCGAGAAATGTCTATGCATTAGAATTAAAGTTTAGTCTGGAGTTCTATACTTTGAATGCTTTCGATAGGCATAGAGATGGTTATGTCACTTATATCACCAATATCCAGGTCAATACTCGGGTCATTAATAGGTGAGTTTATTAAAAGTCTATATTCAGATTGAAAATCATACTCTCTTGGTTTACGAAAAGCTCCCCATTCGCCATTAACCTCATTAACATCGACATATTCAACAAGACCTCGGCTATAACCTATACCTAATTGCTTGTTGAGAGCAGATTCAAATCTATTAAGAAATTCTTTAAAATCCGTTATATATACAGCGGTGTCACCAAAAGTTTGAACTTTAGGATCGATTAAAAATGTTCTATTGGATGTTAAAAATGATTCTACAATTTCTTCTGTAAGCGCATATAAGCAAAAAATAGGATTCTTGGAAGATGAATTTTTATAAGTACGTATTGGTCCCACTAAGTCATTGCTATCTAACTCATAATTTCCAATAACTATTTTGTTTTGTGCTGGCGAAAGAACCATATGAGCGCCCTCATATTTATCTCCGCGCTTTGCATTATCATGTTTTTTTTCAAAGTCTTGAAACTGTTTAAGTTGCTTAAAATGTATTTTTCCTTTTTGAAATTCATCCATCCACTTTCGATTTCCGAATTTGATAATAGCATGAATATACATAAAACATCTCCTAATTTATATGTTTCATTTCTATTTAGAAGTTATAAAAAACTTTAATCTAATTAAAATATAAAAACACAAATATTGGAATACCAGATCGGTATATGTTAGGGGGAATCAAAGATATGAAAGCGGTAAAAGTATTTGATGAAGCATTTGCGGAGAAATTGAAACGTTTGCGTAAAGCACGTGGCATGACGTTGCAACAATTGAGCGCGGCGACAGGAATTAGCCCCTCGTATATTTCACGCTTGGAGCGCAGCGAAAAGCAGTGTCCGTCTTTTCCAATTTTGATGGAGCTGTCGCGCGCGCTCAAGGTAGATTTAATGACCTTGGCAGAAGGGTTAGCTGAGCAGGAGGGAGTCTTGGATCTTTACTCATTAATGTTTAAGTCGCCGTTACGAGTGGCAGATAAGATTTTGACGAGAGAAGAAACAATGATGGTATTGAACATGATAGAAAGGATAGTTGAATTTGAATGGAGCAGAGAATCGCAGTGGCATGAACTTTCTGAGTTAGGTAATGCAATTAATAAGTTGAAGAATTTAAAATGACTTCTATGCCGAGGACGGTATGTTCTCGGTCTTTTTTGTATTGAACAGTGTCCGACATTAGAAGGGCTTTTCAAATAATAAATTGTATGTATAATGTCTTTTGAAAACCTCTAAATTCCCACAATCATAATTTATCCCTTTCATTTTTATTCTCATATATATTTGTTCGTTGAAAATGGCATATTGATTTGGCGCGACAAGCTTCATTATTAGCGGTGCTTTGTGTCCTCGTGCGCACGTTCTCGTGAAGAATAAATATATTTGAATTGGGAAAAAAATAAACTCCTAAATACTATGAAATCACAGAGTTAGATAAACCTAATTACATACTAATAGATTAGGAGTGATCACATATGATTCATACTTTTTTAATGAAGTTTCCAATTACTGATGAAGATGTAAACGTAGCGCAAATTAAATTTGGAACGGATTACAAACATTTAAATCAATATTTCCAAAAGGTATACGGTGAATACTTTAATTTTGCGTTAGTCCCTCAAATCACAAAAGGACATGGGAGATGGTATTTATCATTGTTTGTTGATGCGGTGGCGCTGTTACAAAAATCTGACATAACTGAAACGGATTACAGGGAGATCAAGTTAAATATACTTGAGTGCTTAATACTGTTGTTTAATCACGCAACGCATTACGATTCTCACATACTCGCGAGATTAGACTACCGATTCGATGTAACAATTGAAAATAAACAATTGCGCAAGTTATATTTCCATTTAATTAAGAAACATGTTGAAAAATACCGTCATCAAATAAAGTGTACAGGTAAGAAAAATGCTTCAGGTGAATTCGAAGACTTTAATACGACGGTTTATCATAATTCGCAATCGGTAGTAACAACTGCGTATGATAAAGAAGCTGAAAGGTTTGCAAAGCGCTGTAAACTTCAACCTTATGAAAAAGACGTAATACGTTTTGAAGTAAGGCTTCTTTATAATCACTTATACTATAAGGCAAGTAAGAGATGTAAAACCCCTATTCCAATGAAATTGGAAAGCTACTTCAAAGAAAGTGTTTACTATTCTTACTTGAAATCCTATCTTTTAAGTATTTATCCTCAAGGAGATTATTATAAATATGCATATGCCGAAAAGTGGATCGGCTACGCGCCACTAAAAGCTACTGATAAAGCGCTTCTTAAAGAATTCCTTAAAAAGTCCGCCTATAAAAGTTTATCGACAGCAAAACGTTCCTACTCAAAATACGTTTATAATAAAATGCTAAATTATTTAGGCGACTTAAATATAAACCCTATCACGATTCCAAAGAACTATCCTCAAGCTCCACGTCACTTTAAAAACCCATTGAATGACTTATACACGAAGTTTAAATAACAACTGCTATTTGGTTGAAATATGCGATTCTGTTCCAAATGAAATCGGAAATCTATTCGCGGTTAAACTTGTATGCGAATTATATTGTGACTGTATTATTCGTAATAATATATTTATGTATTGATTTAAAGTAGATGTGCGAATAGAACTGTAATTAGATAAGCAATTACTGTTTGAATATAATCGTAAAGTTATTCATGAATATATTTGCCAGTGAGTTGTATTGCAATTGTATTCATAATCGCAATATGTTTGCGCATCTATTTCAAATTAGATTAGTGATTATAATTGTTATTCGATTAGACATTTGCATATATTTGTATTCACAAACTGTGAGAAGTAAAAAAAATATTAGTTGAACAAATTGTGTGAGAATTGAAATTCGTTTAGAAGGCAACAGTATAGAAATTGAAAGGAACAATATAATGAGAAGTTTAATCAAAATCGGTTAGTAAAGAATGTTGATAGCGACTTCGATGAATTCATAAAGAAAAATCGATTAAAATAAGTTAAAGAGGAACCCACTTAAACTATAGGGGCAATAGAGTTTAAGTATATTTCTTCACAGTTTGTAGTTTTGATTGTTAGCTACTATAACTTGAATTCTTAATTTAGAGATGTTAAAATTGTTATACTATAAATGAAAGGAATGATGGGTGGACAATGAAGAACTAACCTAATTTTTCAGAATTTGAAATAGCATATTTCAGATTAAAAAATTTAGGATTAGTCTGCCCATTTTTCTATATACTATATTACTTTAATGCTAAATAGCTAAATGGCTTTATTTGAGTATGGTAAAAATGCTATTTGACTAATCCTTCCAAAATCATTTGGGAGGATTTTTTATTCTCCCTAAACTAAATTAAGAAAGAGGAGATTAAATTGTTAAAACAAAAAGAACTAATAGCAAGGGTTAAGAAACTGGTCGAGTTAGATAAAAACATATCTGCTTGTATGATGTATGGCTCTTTTACAAAAGGAGAGGGCGATCAATACTCTGATATAGAATTTTATGTTTTCCTAAAAGATGACACGGTTTCCACTTTTGATTCAGCAAAATGGCTATATGAAGTCGCTCCATACTCATTACTCTACCAAAATGAGTACGGTACGGAAGTAGTGATTTTTGAAAATCTAATACGTGGTGAATTTCATTTCCTTTCTGAAAGGGAAATGAATATCATTCCTTCGTTCAAAGAAACGGGTTTCTTTCCTGATACAAAATCTATGTTCATTTATGATGAAACAGGACAATTAGAGCAGTATTTATCAGGATTAGGCGGTTCAGGGCCAAAAAGACTGACAGAAGAAAACGTTAATTTTTTATTGAATAATTTTTCTAACCTATGGTTGATGGGGATTAATGTTCTCAAAAGAGGAGAATACGCTCGTTCGTTGGAACTTCTATCACAATTCCAAAAAAGCATTCTGCAACTCATTCGAATAGTGGAAGAAAACGCTGATAACTGGCTCAATATGACTAAAAATCTTGAAAAGGAAATTAGTTCTGAAAGCTATGAAAAGTTTAGAAAGACTACTGCTCGATTAGAGAAATCAGAACTACACGAAGCGTACAAAAATTCCTTACTCTTCATTATAGAACTGTATAAACTTCTTGAAAGACGATATCAACTAACTGTTAGCAATGATTTTTTCGAAAAACTGTTACATTATATGAATGAATAGAAAAAGTCCTTATTGTACTAACAGTGATTCTTTATATAGAAGAAAACAAACAACGAGCTTGTGGTTGCAAGCTCGTTTAGTTTGTGTTTTGCCTCTTAAATTGTCACGGTGAACCGTATCATAAATGAATGCGATTATTAATTAAGTCATAGAAACAGATAATTTTAAGTTTCTATGGCTTATTTTATATGGATATGTGATTAAAGCAAATAGCGTCAGTACTAGGGATTTTTATTTAGATGAGAATGGACATACAACTCAAATGCTATTGAAGGTAATACACTAACAATTAACGAAACAAAATTTGTGTTAGAAGATTTAAGTGGAATCTAAAATCTATATATTACAAAAACCCCCACCTAATAAAAGTAGAAATTTCTACTTTCGTAGGGTGGAATTATGTTTATGCTTCAATTTGTAGAATAATTTTAGTGAAAGTTTTAAAATCACCAATATGCTTTTCTAAAATGGCTTCTAAAATCTCAATGTCTAACGCTTGATAGTCATGTACCGCAATATTTCTAAAACCAACCATGTTCATTAATGTTTTAGCTAATGATGAATCAATTACATCAGCTTCCTCTAACAGCTTAAAGCCTTCCCGACTAGCTTTAGGAACACCTAGTTTACGTTCGCTTACAATGTGCATTGCTAAATCAATACTTGCTTCACAGGCACGTTGAATATTTAAAATAATGCTATCTTGTTTAGTAAAGTCTTTTAAATTTTCAGGATTGCCCTCGTACACTTCATGAATTCGATTTACACAGCGTTCAATTGTAGTAGTTTTATTTAAGATTACATCATTCATCTCCAAAAACACTTCCTCTTTCTTTAATACTTTCAATCAAACTAGAACGTTGCTCACTTAGTGTCGCATACATGCTATAGGCCCGCATTTTTTGTCGTGTTAATTCATTTTCGTCTTGGATATAAATAGGCATGCCTTGCGAGAAAATTTGCATTGTAAAGACAGTGTCAATTTGTTTAAGATCGACTAAATCTACTTCTCGTCCAGCAATTTCAGCTAATTCGTTAGCTAGTAAAAAACGTTCATAAGATGATAACTGCTCTTTGCTAAAAAAAGCTAAATCAATGTCGCTATCAACTCGATTTGTACCTTTAGAGAATGAGCCAAATAATAAGATAAAATCCACATTTATTTTGGTTTGAATTGTTTCGATTAGCTGCTTTTCAATATTTTTTTCAAGCATGTTATCACCGCCTTATCTTTATTATAAACGTTGGTGAAAAAAACCGCACTTATACTTATTACGGTGAACCGTATCATAAGTAAGTGCGGTTTTTGAAACAGGCACATTCGCTTCATGCGATTGTGCCTGTTTTTCTACTAAAATGGTCGTAACTAAGTAAGTACTTTAATTGACAACTGTTTCAAAAAATTTATCTCTATTTGCCGAAAAATATAAACCGGGAGCAATGATTGATGTAGAATTAATATAACTTTTGTTTAATTAATCATTTCTATTCTGATGTATTTTGTTTTTGGTCTAATTGATGACTAAAGAAAGTTAGCAGACTTGCACAGACGGCAATTATCCCACCGACCCAAGCTACATTCATTAAATTTCCTTGATGGTACACAATTCCACCTAAGGCAGAACCAAAAGCGATGCCCACGTTGCTTGCCACTGGCATTAATGAAGCTGCGAGTCCTGTTGCTTTTGGCTGATAAATTCCTGCAAGGTCAATTAAATATAGCTGAGTAGATGTTGTTAAAAGGATAGCCATTAACGACATTAATCCAATATTTATTAATCCTAAAACAAAATGATTGGTAGTCCAAAATAAACTCGTCAGAACAACTGCTTGCACGAGAAAAACAAACCGAAGGCGACCGATTGCATTTTGGCTAGCAATTTTACCAGCGAGGATGTTGCTGAAAATCGAAATAAATCCATAACTAAATAAGATTATACTAATTGACTTATTTGGTGCTCCCATTTCTTTCAAGATTGGTACAAGGTATGTAAAGACTGCATATGTTGCGCCAAACCCGAGTGCAGGAATGAAAAAAGCCATCAATATACGAGGATTGGTCAATAAAGAAAACTGATCACGTATCGAACTGCGTACTTGGCTGAGTTTATGAGGTAAGACAAAAAAGGATGCCAAAAACGCCAATCCTCCTAGGAAAGTGGTTAACATGAAAGTGGCATTCCAGCCATAATCTTCGGCAATAACAATACCAATTGGCACTCCAACGACATTTGCAAGTGTGAAACCACCGAAAACGAATGAAATAGCAAGTCCGCGTTTATTAATCGGGATGGTTTCACTTGCTACAATCATGGCTAGAGAGATTAAAACTCCTGTTACAATCGCTGTCATAATCCGTAGTGTAAGGAGCATGATATAGCCCGTCGAAATTATGCACAAAGCATTTAGAATGATGAAAGATGCCATTAAAAACAACATCCATTTACGCTTTGGTAAATGACTTGTGACTGACATTACCAGTGGTGTAGCGATGGCAAACGTAATTGCAAACGCAGAAACGAGTGTACCGGTTTTTGCATTAGTCATATTAAGACTTGAAGAAATATCTGTTAAGATTCCGACAATAACAAATTCACTTGTCCCAAGAACAAATGTTAATAAAGAAAGTGTTAAAATTAGCAACCAATGTTGCTTTGATAATTTTGTGGAGTGCATAAATACCTCTTTCTTAGATGAATGTAAATGTGTGACATAGTAATTCACAACCTTAACATCATACCAAGAATATGTTTTCCTGAAAAACCCTATCTTAGTCAAGTAGAGGATAATGGATTTCCAAATTGATAAGGATGAAGAGTTAGCAAAGACCATTAAAAAAGCGCACTTAGGAAAGCCATGGTGGACCGTATCATAAGTAAGTACGGTTATTTCGTAGCGATCCCAACATCTATTATAGAATCTGAATAAAAGTAGAAAAGCCATCCAAACAGAAAATACCTAATTGGATGGCTTTTTGTATAAATTAACAGTAATGCATATTTGAATGCCTAACACTCATTGTAAACTTATTCCCCGTCTGGACGGGATTCTTCAATCAGCTGGTCCATGCCTTCAATTCCTTCTTCTTTGATCTGCTTGAGTTCCTCATAAAAATTCTTGCCGGCTTCCTGACCTTGCTTAAAGTTGGCAGTAGCCAGATCCTTTAGGGCTCTCAATTGGTCATAGGTAATCATTTCTTCGTCAAAAAGTATATCGATTGCAACATATTCAGAAGTCACTTGAGCTCTTACGTTATTCATCCAGTCGACGCTGAATTCATTAATGTCATTTGTAGCATGAACGTCTCTCCAGTTTTTATCATTTATCGCTCCAACGCTCCACTGCTTCCATTTTTGAAGAATTTCTTCGGTACGTTCGAATTCGTTTCGAAGACCTTCTGCGTTTTGAACGTTAGTGTACGTTCCATTCGCTTCTTTTGCGACTTCCTTTAGCTGTTGCTGTGCCTTGGAGTCTGCATTAAAGCCAATGACATTAATGATGGGGGAGATGTTGCTTCCGGCAAAGCTTTTCGCTGCTGAGACAGGATCTCCATCACATGTTTCAATGCCATCACTCACTAGGTAGATGAGGTTGGTGTTAGTCTCCCCATCTAAGCCTTCAAAACTTTTTGCTGCAGATTCGAGTGCACCGGCAATAGGTGTCCAGCCAGCAGGCTCAAACTGATTCATTGCTTGTTGGAAAGCAGCTTCATCATATGGGCCTCGCTCATAGACTTCTTCAATGGCACCACACGACATCGCCTTATCAGAGCTATTACCTGTTCCTTTATGTCCGTAAACTCGAAGTGAAACATTGGCCTCTTCCGGAGCAGAAGCAAGGAAGTTCTGAATCTCTCGCTTCGCTTGAGCCATCCGTGTCTCACCACCTGCATCCGCGCGCATGGAACCACTGGCATCCAAAATGATTTCGAGATTATAATTCTCTTTGAATTTATAACGGGGGTCTGCTACAGGCATCCCTTCCATATCAAACTGTGCCGCATCCAATACACTGGATGGGTCAGGGAGGCTGATTCTCGTTATATTATAAATATAGCGGTAGTAGAGTTCCAGTTCTTCCTGAGTAGCGTTCTCCGGTAGTGGGGATACATCCCCAAATAATTTTAGGAAGTTTGCATGGGCTTCTTCCGAATTCCCTATAGTTTCGTTGTTTAAGAGTCCCGCACCTTGTTGAACATAATCTTGCGGTACTATAGGAATCTCTGGAAGATCCATCTCTTCCAGTTCAGCAAGGATACTTTCGTCTTCACTTGCCACTTCCAGCGTTTCTGGCGTTTCCTCATCCTCAGTTACTACGTTTTCTGTAGAAGGGCTTGTCTCTGTCTTTGTTTCTTCGTCCTCCTGACAGCCAGTAAGGAAAATAGTTGCTGCGATGGCCATGGCCAAGGGTCCTAATCTTATTTTCATGTTGCTCTCTCCCTTCGTGAGTATGTTGAAAGTTTCTGATGATATTTAAATTATACGGTATCCGAAGTAAATGGTTTCATTTTTTTATTAGTATAGGGAGATTGTGTTATGAAAAAACTTCTAAATGAAATGGACAAGAATTGAAAGGTTAGCTTTGCTTTAATTATGTTTCATCAACAACATGAGCGGTGATCATTGCCTAGCAAACAAAAATGGAATTGTAAATCAGAAGCCGAATGATAATATTATAAATAGATATCATTGATAAGACGTTTACTATAAGAACTACTAAAGCAAGGCTGAACTGCATCTCTAATTGGGTTTAGTTCATGTTTTATAGTGGTTCTTCGTTTCTTTATTTTTTCAAAAGAGCCTGGCAATGGGAGCCTTCACTCAAATGATCTACCATTATGTATAAAGTCATAAAACTGCGCAAATTCCTTTTCTGACACTTGGCGGCCTAATGTTATTTTATTGAAGAATGCCTGCTCTTCCATAATAAGATAGCCATCCTCATAAAATGTAAAGTTAATGGAAGAGCTTTTTTCGCTATTATATAAGCGGATTTTTAGTATCTCGTCGTCACGAAAAACGGGCTCATTTAATTCAACATCTTGCCCCCGTGTGACGTTAATCAACATTAATTGTTTATATATCTCATTCATTTGCTCTCTATCTGCTGTCCTGTACATATTGTCCTGTTGGTAGTCCATAACGAGCAGCCCGGTCATATCACTTGGCCCCAGCAACGAAATATCCACATCCCGTGCTAATGGTTTTGGTGCCAATGTTATGTAAAAACCGATTGCGATGATAATCAGAGAAAGTAAAATAAACCAAATTCTTTTTTTCATATTCCTTGTTCCTTCCGTTACTATTGTTCCTCGCCATTTAATTACGGGTATACACTGTAGCTATAATAATCTGCATCTCGTGAGCCAGTTTTAAGATGTAGCTTATTAAAGTCTTTTATGAAACGACATTAGGGATTTTACACGTAATTGTAAAAGTTTGTTTCTCTGCTATAAATTCTAAATATCCGCCATGCTGTTCTACAATTTGCCGAATAATTGAAGTACCTAAACCATTATGATTCGGCTTTGTTGTAACACCAGTTTTGGCAAACAATTGGTCAGCAATTTCCTTCGGTAAGGGGATCGTATTGTTTGAACAAGTTAATATATAGAGACCGCTTTTTTTGCGAAGGCTTAATTCAATAAAAGCCTGTTTGTTATACTTCGTTTGCCATTCAATGCTTGCATCCATCGCATTTTCTAATATATTGCCTATTAGCCGAACGATTTCATCTGATGGTAGTGATAAGTTTGATACAGGTATTTCAAGCAAATAATTAATAGCAATATTATGGCTTCGTGCCTTTTCGTAATTTGTATATAATACTGCTGCTACTGCCCCCTGCTCTCCCTTTATCGACAAGTTCGTCTGTTCATATCGCTTTACTAACCCATGCATATAGGTTTTCGCTTCCTCAACTTGATCTTTTTCCAGTAAATAAGCAATTGCTGATACATGCTTTAAGTAATCGTGACGTTCTTTACGTACCTCTTGAAATGTACGATTAAATTCTGCTAGCTTTTCATTTACTTCTAACTGTACTGTGGAAGTCTTAAATAGAGCTTTCTGCTTTTGTGAACTATAAATAACGACAAGCAATGCGCCAAAAAGCAAGAGCAGATTTTGTACACTCTTTCCATTTAATACATAGACCCCATACATACATAAATGAATTATTACACTCCAATCAAGCTTTAACGTAAATCTTTTCATTGCTGCTACGGCTAAAATGATGCTGATGGGAATGCTTATGTAGAAGGAAAGATAGCCTACTGTTGCAAGGGCAAAATGGGTACAACAAATGATGGAAAAATATAGATTATGCTTCATATTGCCACCTCAAAAGTAATTTTTCTGTATAGTATCTAAGTTTTCTTTTGTAATAACTGCTTTTTCTTCAATTCCTTCAAAGGATACCAAATAGGAATTTTTCGCGTATAACGAAAAATTTAATATGTATTGAATATTGATAATAAATGAGCGATGAGCTCTTATAAACAAACGGTCCCTTAGCTCTCCCTCTAATTCATTTAAAGTTTGATACGTTTTTACAGGACCATTTTTTGTGAAAATCGTTGTAGCACGTCCTGAACGTTCAATAAATATGATGTCCTTTTTTTGTACGATATGAATATCAGATTTTTGCTTAATAAAAATCCGGCCCGATAACTCGGCTTTTTGTTGCTTCGCTAACAGTCTTTCAACAGAAGATACAAGTCTTTCTTTCGTATAGGGCTTCATTATGTAATCATGTACGTTCAATTCAAAAGCATGAACAGCGTACCCACTATTGCCTGTTACAAAGATAACCATAATTTGTAGGGCATGTGTATGAATAATATCAGCTAATTCGTAACCCGATAATTCGGGCATTTCTATATCCGCAATAAGTAAATCAATCGATTGCTTTTTTATTTCCTCATAGGCTTGCTGAGCACTTGTAGTAGCAAAAACAATATTTATTTCTTCGATTGGCTCTATAATTGCTTTTAGTTTATCTAAATCAATCGCTCGGTCATCTACTAATCCTACTCTCATGTTATACACCTCGTAATAAATATACACTATACGTAATATTTTGACAGTTCTGCAATTCATTCTCCCTTTTCACGACATAATAAGGCATTTTTGCGACAACATCGCAGACACCTCTTGTATTTATTTGTACGATAAACACATCAAATAAACGAGGTGACGGAAATGATTGAAATTACAGCAGTAACAAAACAATTTCAAAATAAGAAACAATATATAACGGCCTTAAAGCAAGTCTCCTTACAAGTTCATGAGGGTGAGGTACTTGGGCTCCTAGGTGAAAACGGTGCTGGGAAAACAACCTTGCTACGAACAATCGCTACTCTAATTGAACCGTCTTCAGGTAGCGTTGAAGTAGCAGGTTTTCATACCGTAAAGCAATCTGATGAAGTGAAAAAACGAATCGGCGTACTGTTTGGTAGTGAGACAGGACTTTATGAGCGACTGACAACACGTGAAAACTTAGAATATTTTGGTTCACTTTATGGCTTAGGAAAGCATGAAACAAAAGTACGTATTGAAAAATTAGCGAAAATGTTTGGCATGCGAGACTATTTAGATCGTAAAATTGGCGGGTTTTCAAAAGGGATGCGTCAAAAAGTGGCTATTGCAAGAACATTATTGCATGATCCAGATATTGTACTCTTTGATGAACCAACGACAGGGCTAGATATTACATCATCTAATACTTTCCGTCAGCTTGTGCACCAATTGAAACGTGAAGGGAAAACCATTATTTTCTCCAGTCATATTGTAGAGGAAGTAACGATGCTATGTGACCGAGTAGCAATGATTCATAAAGGCGAACTTGTCTATGATGGCACACTTGAACAGCTTTATGCTGAAGAGGGCTCAAGCGATTTAAACTATATTTTCATGAGTAAATTAGTACGTGGAGGGAATGAAGATGCTTAATATATTCAAAAAAGAGTTAAAGGATACATTTCGAGATCAACGCACACTACTTTTAACTGTGCTTTTACCATTAGTTTTAATGTCAGCATTAGTATTTTTCTATGAAAAACTGATGTCACCGGACGAGGATCTCCAGCTTCATGTCGTAACAGAAAATGAGCAGCTAGAATTTGTAGAAGGTTTACTGGATGGAAAAGAGAATTTAGAGCTTCGTGCTGTTGATGATGTAGAAGCTACTATTCAAGAAGGTGAAGCAGTGGCTGGGCTTGTTCTTACGGGAGACTTTGAACAGCAAATCGCTGCTGGAAATGCGCCGGTAGTTCAAATTTTAGGCGATGAATATAGTGAAAACAGCTATATTGCCATGTCAGCAATCGAAATGGCATTAACACAATACAGTCAGGCAATTGTTTCAGAACGTTTAGGACAACAAAATATAGAAACGGCTATTTTAACACCTTTTTCAGTGAATAAAATACAAGTGATTGAAGGTGATCAATCCGTACAAATGATGAGCTTCCTTATCCCAATGATGCTTGTTATTGCAGTAGGTATAGGTATTTCATCTTCATCAGCAGATTTTATAGCAGGGGAGAAAGAACGCCGTACGATGGAAGCTTTATTAATGACTCCTGTTAATCGCAGTTCATTTTTATTAGGCAAATGGTTAACACTTGTAATTCTTGCTACTGTTACAGGTATTTTAACGTTAGGAATTGTATTTATTGAAATCTACTTCTTTACAGAACAGTTAAAAGCGGGCTTAACAATGGAAGGAAACGTCTGGTTAATTGGTACGGTCGCTCTTTTAATTATTATTAGTTTCGCTGCATTAATGGCTTCAGCGTTATTGCTGACAAGTATTTTTGGTAAGACGGTAAAAGAAGCACAAAGCTACGGAACACCCATTATTATGGTTGGAATTTTACCAGCTTTATTCATCACAAGCGTCGGGCTAAATGAACTAACTACTACACATTTTTTAGTACCAATTTTAAATGTGTTTGCAGCTTTTAAAGAATTATTTGTTGGAATCATAGATATCGAGCACGTGTTTCTTACACTTGGAGTTAACATAGTGTTAGCATTAGTAATCCTGGCAGTAGGACGTATTTTATTTGCAAAAGATAAATGGGTGTTGTAATAAAATAAATAATAGCAAATCCCTTGTGGTTACATGCAAGGGATTTATTTTTTATTTATTACAGCTATTCTACTTTTTGTTTTAGATGATTCGATTGAAGATTAAACCGCACTTAGCCATATTACGAAGAACCGTCTCATAAGTAAGTGCTTTTTTAAAAAGAATCACCTAGAACATTAATTATCCATCACAGGGTTACTTAAATTTCAAGAATGTAATGTTAACTTTTTTATTTATATATTTGGTTAGTACACTAGCAGTAGATATAGTAAACTTACTCCATAGTGAAGTCCCTTTTTCGAATTGTATGTAGTAACTTCATTTCATTAGAAAAGAGCTTTTTTTATAGGTATATTTTCTATTAACTTCAAAATTAGCAGGAGGAAATATGTGATGAAATCCCTTAAACGGATGCTTTATGAACTAACAATGGATAAAGATTTTGTTGCGTTAAAAATTTTAATTGATCGGCCAAATGTTTTCCATGTTGCAGGGGCAACTCATCTTGAAACATGGCATTCAAGATTTTTATCGTGGCTTTTAAATCCGACAGAGAGACATATGTTAGGCTATTATCCTTTTCAGAGATTTTTAATGATTGTGGCAGAGTCGGCGGATGAAAATATTGATGATATTACTGATATTGCTATGCTAAATGTAAATCAATTCCGAAATCCTGAGGTAATCCCGGAAAAGGATATAAATAAACTAAATATATATGAAGTAGAGGAAGAATTGGAGAGAAATGATGAAAAAGGAAGGCTGGATGTCTTTTTCAAAGTAAATTATATTGATGAAAAAGAGAAAACGAATGAGCAAAAATTAATCCTTGCTGTAGAACAAAAGGTATATGCAAGAGTGGATGTAAATCAATGTAATAAATACTTAAGGAAATTTGAGGAAACTTTTAAAGATGATAAATTTTTACTTGTTGCACTAATCCCGAAAAGCCAAATGAAAGAATCAAATGAAGCAACTTTTGGCAGTTCCAAATGGATCGGAATCGATTACCAGCAACTGGTGGACTTCGTTCTAATGCCTTGTTTGTCTAATCCGGACCTCAATA
Source organism: Solibacillus sp. FSL W7-1464 (assembly GCF_038004425.1). Classification (NCBI taxonomy): domain Bacteria; kingdom Bacillati; phylum Bacillota; class Bacilli; order Caryophanales; family Caryophanaceae; genus Solibacillus; species Solibacillus sp. FSL W7-1464. Next base: position 3,869,307 of record NZ_JBBORC010000001.1, on the reverse strand, counting down.
TATATGCCAAACCTATTATTCAACAATATGTGGACGCGTTGCGGATGCCATATAAAAATAAACGCGAAAAACTCGCTACTATAGAAGAAGAGAGAATTTTGGTTCGTTCAATATACGACCGATTTGAAGATGTTATTAAAGCAATTACAAATATATCAAACGAAGATGATAGTGAAGAAAGAGATTATGTAAAGATGGTTGTAACAGAAACATACGGTGATGTGTTCAGAACCATACGCTGGGTCCTGGATGAAGAAAATGATGTAGATGAGTTATGGAACTTCTCTCCACTATTCCAAAGAACTATCTACAAAAGATGGAATGAGTTAACCATTATCATTAATCATGAAGGAAATGAAAAAGTCATAACAGGTGAAAATGTACCGCAAATGTGGATCAAGACATTACAATGGATTGAGGAACAAGGTCTTCCATTAAGAGAACTCGTTGATGAAGGTGTTATTCTTGGAAGCGGTGATAGGGGAAAACGTTATGCAATAGCAATGCAGCCAGTGCATTTGGATAGAAGAAGATTTACTACCATTCGTGAGTACCAATCGACTTTAACTGGTGAAATCTATTACATAGAAGCAAAAATTAACTCTAAAAGTGCTATGCAAACCATTGCTAAATTATTGAAAAAGCTCAATATCGAGGCTAAAACACCGCTCTTAGAGAACAATGCGATAGAGGACAATACAATAATTAATAGAACTATTAATGATGATAATTATAAATAATATTAGTATAGTAACTTTGAAGTTGTTTCACCTCTTAAGTTTGCAGTTCTGAAAGCATTGAGGTTGGTGTTTACAATAAAGTAGGATAGGAAAAGTGAGGTAGGCCGCATTCAAATAGAATTTCTCTTTTTTTAAGATGGAACAGATAGGTCATGATCAGATGACTTATCTGTTCTTTTTTTCTAAGATTGATTATAAAATTTCAAGTTCTAATCCTAATGTAAATCGTAATTTTTGACCTGTGAACATAAGATGTTTTAATTATTAATGTTTGCAAGGGGGAGAACATTTGGAATTGCAGAAAGAGGAGAATATACAGGAAACAAAACCAAATATCCTAATCTTTATAGTGGATGAACAAAGGTTTCCGACAGTTTACGAAAATAAGGAACTGAAAAAATGGCGTAAAGAAAACTTAAAGACACAGGAATTATTACGAGAAAATGGAATGGAGTTTTTAAACCATTATGTCGGAAGCACAGCTTGTTCACCGAGTAGAGCAACACTGTATACGGGACAATATCCATCATTACATGGACTAACTAAAACAACAGGAGCTGCTGCTTCTTCATTTGAACCGGATGTATTTTGGCTAGATCCCAATACAGTTCCAACTTTTGGGGACTATTTTCGTGCGGCAGGCTACCGTACATTTTGGAAGGGAAAATGGCATGTGAGCCCTCAGGATATTTTAATTCCTGGAACCCAAAATGCATTGCCTAGTTACGACTCAAATACAGGTATTCCTGACCGAAAACTTGAAAACTTTTACTTGGAATCTGATCGTCTAAACGAATTTGGCTTTTCCGGCTGGCTTGGTCCAGAACCTCATGGATCAAATCCCCGTAATTCTGCTTCATCTGCTGCAATTGGAACAAGTGGGCGTGATGAAGTATATTCAAGAGAAGTAGTAGATTTACTTCATTCACTTGAAGCGGATCGTGTTAATCAAAGTCAGCCTTGGCTGATAGTATCTTCATTTTTAAATCCACATGATATTACGTTGTTCGGGGAGACAACTGAATACCATCCGTTATTCAACTTTGAAGTAGACCCTTCTGTACCTTTTATTCCACCTGCGCCTACATCGGATGAATTATTGCACACAAAGCCAACTGCACAACAAAGCTACAAAGAGACCTATCATAAAGCCTTCCAGCCAACAAGAGACAGTCTTTTTTATCGTCAGCTTTATTTCTCCCTTCATAAAAAAGTCGATCAAGAAATGGAGAAAGTATACAATAAATTAAAATCCAGCAAATTTTACGATAATACAATTATTATTTTTACTTCAGACCATGGAGATTTATTAGGTGCTCACGGCGGATTATTTCAAAAGTGGTATAACGCATACGAAGAAGCGACGCATGTGCCATTTATTGTTCATAGTCCAAAATTGTTTTCAAATAGGCAAACTACGGATATGCTGACTAGTCATGTAGATATCCTGCCAACTCTGTTAGGATTGGCTAAAATTGATGCAAAGAAAATTCAGCAGGAGTTAAGAGGAAATCATACTGAAGTGCATCAACCTGTAGGAAGAGATTTAACGCCGCTTCTACATGGGGAAGCGGCTTTCCTAAGGGTAAATGAACCGATTTATTTTATGACAGATGATGATGTAACGAGAGGACTATCTCAGGTTAGTATTACTGGTCAGCCGTATAATTCTGTTACCCAGCCAAATCATATTGAATCAGTCATTGCTTATCTTCCAACTGGCCAAAATAGGGAAAGGGAGCGCTGGAAATTTTCCAGATACTTTGATAATCCGCAATTTTGGAGTAACCCCGGAGTAGAAGATCAAGTAACGGAAATCCAGAGTCAAACGCCAATTAATGAAGAAGTGACTGTTTCTATGTCAAAAATAGTAACCAAAACAGTTCCTGTGCCCGAACAATATGAGCTGTATAACCTTACTAAGGATCCTCTTGAAAGAAAAAATCTTGCAAATCCTATACACGCAAATATTGTAACAAAATTGATCCAATCATTAATGATGAATCTCCTGGAAGAACAACGTAAACAAAAAAGGCTTACACCAACGAACGGTACTGCTTCATGTATGGAAAATAGCGAGGATTAATAAAAAGTCCCGTTATTTATTGGTTTGAAAAAAATGACATGAAAAAGCTTGGAGGAGATTAGCTATTAATTTCTTCTAAGCTTTTTAGTTTTAAATTGGTTTGCTACCAACTGTAAAATTGTTTCTGCAACAAAAAAAGGCAGCATCTCACTAGGAGATGCTGCGGTAGAATTCTTTGTTCCTGAAGAACTCTAATGGGTTTGGCACCCAATAATGCTGACTTAACGATCTTAAATTAACATTTTCGGTGTCAAAATTATTTGGTCATTTACTACTATTCCAATATAACACAGTAATGTGTGAAACCTTTAATAATTATGTATTCTGTGTTTAGTCGCGATAGTATTAATAAATCCCACCTAGAACGTTGATTTACCATCGTACTAGGTGTTTTTAATTTTAATGCTTGTCTGTTTTAGTTATCCCTACTCAAATGATTTTTTTATTCTGTAGTCGTTTTATCCTGGACATTTTTAACATACATTAAAAAAAAAACTTGGAGACATAGGGGGAATTAGTTGCTACCGTTCATCATTCTTTTCTCCATTTGCTGTCTTGCTTATGGACTAATTAAAAAACGTTTCATCGCTCTCACCTTTCCTGTAATAGGACTTATTATTTTAATGGTTGTTAAGGTGATTTTAGTACCACTTCCTTTAAAGGAAACAATTCTTTTTATTTTTGATTTACGATAAAAATTTGAAGAAAGAAGGTCTGGATGAAAAAAATCGACAAAAAAGTTGCTGATGCCTATTTCCGTGAGAAAAATACGTACATGGCCGTTTATTTTGCTATCTGGTTTTTAGTGTCTTACGTTATGGTAGCGCTTGCAGACTCATTAACCGATGTTCAGTTTTTGGGATTCCCGTTCCACTATTTTATGGGGGCAATTGGAGCCTTGCTTACTTTCATTATATTACTCTTTGTAAATGCAATTGTTGGGGACAAAATTGATAAAAAGTATGGGATTAGTGAAGCACGAAATGAAGAAATAGGCGCAAACAATATGATTAATCACTAATGGAGGGAGGTAATTCATGGATACTCAATTTATAGTTTCAATGTTAATTATACTGGCTACATTTGCTTTATATATTTGGATTGCCGTTTATAATACTGCTAAACAAACATCGGACTTCTATGTTGCCGGTCGTGGTGTGCCACCGATATTTAATGGTATGGCCATTGGGGCAGACTGGATGAGTGCAGCATCCTTTATCGGGATGGCTGGTACGATCATGTTACTTGGCTATGACGGGTTGGCTTATATTATGGGATGGACTGGCGGTTATTTATTTTTAACGATATTACTTGCGCCTCAGTTACGTAAATTTGGCCGCTATACCGTGCCTGAATTTATAGGAGACCGTTTTAATAGTAAAGCAGCACTAATAATAGCAGCTCTATGTACAATTATTATAAGCTTCACGTATTCAATCGGTCAGCTATCGGGTTCTGGTGTAGTAATCGGACGTCTCTTTGAAATTGATGCGAAAATAGGAACAATGATCGGCGTTGTGCTTATTGCATTTTATGCCGCATTTGGTGGTATGAAAGGTATTACTTGGACTCAAGTAGCACAATACATCATTTTAATTATCGCCTATTTAGTACCTGTTATTTTTATGTCCTTCCATTTGACTAGTAATCCGTTACCATGGATTTCCTATGGTGAAATTTTAACGAAAATGGGTGAACTCGACCGGGAGCTCGGTATTTCGGAGTATTTTGCACCTTTCACCAACGGAACTAAGTGGCAGTTTTTAGCTCTTATGTTTACACTCATGTGTGGTACAGCTGGACTTCCGCATGTAATTGTACGTTTTTATACAGTAGGTACAATGAAGGCGGCTCGTTGGTCAGGTGCATGGGCATTAGTGTTTATCGGGCTATTATATTTTAGTGCACCAGCTTATGCAGCTTTTGCGCGCTTTATTTTAATGACGGAAGTTGCTGGTAATAAAATTGCTGAACTACCGGCTTGGACGCAATCATGGATTGATACAGGGAAATTAGGGATAGCCGATACGAATGGTGACGGTATTCTTCAATGGCTTGAACTGCAGATTGCCAACGATATTGTCGTAATGGCTACACCTGAAATCGCAAACCTGGGTGTATTTGTTATTGGACTTGTGGCAGCAGGCGCAATGGCAGCTGCCTTATCTACAGCTGGTGGTTTAATGATTTCTATTTCCTCATCATTTGCACACGATATTTATTATCGCATCATCAATCCACAAGCATCTGAACAAAAACGCCTGTTAATAGGTCGTATTTCAATTGTTGTTGCAACACTATTAGCTGGAATTATTGCATTAAACCCACCTGGTGCCATTACTCAAATTGTTGCATGGGCATTTGCGCTTGCAACAGGTACCTTCTTCCCGGCACTCGTTTTAGGTGTATGGTGGAAACGTGCGAATGCAAAAGGAACAATAGCGGGAATGCTTGTCGGTTTAGCGGTAACACTTATTTATATCTTTAGCGCGAAGTATGGTGGCTTTACGATATTAGGCATTATTGATACTGGTGCTGGTATTTTCGGAGCAATTGCTGCCTTCGCTACTAATATTATTGTTTCGCTTTCAACACGGGCTCCTTCACAAGAACTTCAAGATGCAGTTATTAACCTGCGTTATCCGGAACAAATGGTTTATAAAGACGGTGAAGTTTATTTAAATGACGGATCATCGAAAGAATAAAAAATTGAGAGTACAGTTTAATGTTTAAAGAAATTAGTTAATAAATAAAAAACGTTATTTTGCACAGAATGCAAAATAACGTTTTTTAGTATGCTAGTTTTGTTGTTCTTTAACTTTTACCGGTTTGAAAATAGACAGTAAGAAAATAACTGAACCTGCAATACCAATTCCTAAAATTGTGTTGAAGGAAGCACCTGTGTAGAATCCGCTGCCGAAGTAGAAAATTTCCCGTAAACCTTCAGAGGCAAAGCGAATTGGTACCCAAGGACGAATGAAGTTTACGAAGAAACTTGGAAGCATTTCCTGTGGTGTCATAAGAACACCCATACCTAAAAGCATGACAACCATGAATAATGTAATAGCTGGTTTGCCAATCCATGCTGTAATAGCTGATACTAATAAATAGAAACAGAATGCCGCAAATGATACAAAGAAAGCAACCAGGAAGTAGTTTGGCATATTAATCCCTGCGATTTGTGCAAGTGTTGCAACAGTGAAACCTGAAAATAGGGCAATAATAATACCGAATAAAACTTGCCCGCCAATTAGGCCTAATGTTTGTTTACGTGTTAACAGCTCTTTCTTAAAGATGCTCGATGATGCTAAAAATACGATAAAACCACCAATTAGTGCACCTACCCATGCCGGTACTGCCAATAAAGTTGGGGCACTGCCGTTTGCAGTAGAAGCTGTAATAGGATTGTATATTTTTTCTTCAGCAACAATTGGATTTACTAAAACAGCGGCTTGCGTTGCATCAATTTGTTCCGTACCAAGCTGTGCTAAAAAGTTTGCCGAATATTGGTCATTCACTCCAGAAACAAAGCTGTTTAAAGCAGTTTTTGCAAAGTTTGCGCCTGTCATATTAAAGCCTTGGTTAATAAATATTTGCAGTTTGGCAGCTTCATTATTTGTAAGTGCATTTTGTAATGTGTCATTGTAGCCTTCAGGAATGACAAGTGCTGCGTAATACTTTTTATCTGCAAAAAGCGACTCAATATTTTCTTCTTTCTCATTTGTAAATGACATAACCGGTTCCGCACCGTCTACCCCTCCACTCATTTGCTCAACAGCTTCGAGAACAGCCTCAACGTGTTGGCCCTCATCATTAACAATAAGAGCAACCGGCAGATTTCTCACTTGCGGATTTCCTTGTGCGAATAAGTTTACCGAAAATAGTGCAATAATCAATATAACAGCAATAGGAGCAGCCCATGCTAATTTTTGTTTAAATAATCTCATCTGAATTTCATCCTTTCTCAAATTTCAACATGTTGTTTATTATTACGCTTTTATTTTATAATTTAAGGAGAAATCAAAGCAATCAACAAAATAAACAGATTGTTCAATTTTGATGGAAGAGGGTGTTTTTTTGAGCGTTTATACCGAAAAAAATCGACGTACAAAAGAGCTTATTCAAAAATCATTTATGGAGATGCTGGAAAAGAAAACTTTCGATTCAATTACAGTAGGAGATATTGCGAAAACAGCCAAGATTAATCGGGGAACGTTTTATTTACACTTTATCGATAAGTTTGATTTGCTGGATCAGATTGAATTACAATTATTTGAAGAGTTAGGGAATCATATTGATGAATTGCAATCGAACTATTCATCTACACATACGTTTGAAAAAGGACAGGAACAATTAGCATCCTCATTATTTAATTCGATAAAAATGCAGGCACCACTTTTAAAAATCTTTTTAAGTGAACATGGTAGAGCGGGTTTTCATCTACGGTTTAGAGCAGCCTTTTCAGAAAAGGTGCGTGTAAATCTGGAGGGGAATGAACGCTTCACCGCAAATTTAAATGTCCCGATGGAATACTTTTTAGCCTTTATCACATCTGCTTTTTTAGGATTAATTGAACAATGGGTTCAAAATAATTTAGACAAGACTCCTGAAGAAATGACGGCATTATATATTAATATTATCTCCTTTATTCAAAGGAAGAATACTTAGGCTGTTGCCTCATTAACACAAAAAAGAAGGTGCAATACCTTCTTTTTTTAAATACTGCTTGTACGCTGCTTTTTAATGAATCGGACCGCAATGATAATGGCGGCAATTGCAATAAGCACATAAAACAGTTGTCTATATTGCTGGGAGACAGAGAAAATTCCATATGAAACAGAGGCTAATACAAGTCCGTAAATCATGTTGCCAATTGTAGTAGCTGAGATAAAATACGATATTTTCATTTTGCTTAAACCGGATACGATGTTAATTAAATTCGTAGGAAGGAATGGCAAAATACGCCCTGAAAGAACAAATAGAAAGCCGTTTTGATTAATTTGCTGCTCATATTTTTTTAGTTTATCTGAAGTGAATAAATTTGCGAAAAAAAAGCGGATGGAAAGGAAAATTGATGTACTACCAATAACACTGCTGAATGTACTAAATAAATAACCGCGCCAAAATCCAAACAAAGCAATATTAATCGTGATGACTAAAATTAACGGGATAAATGTAAATAAGTTTTGCAGGAACATTAATAACATCATTACTAAAATAACGATAGTTAGATTGTTATGGGCAAGCTCTAAAATAAGCTGGGGTGACAGGTCGGATACAGAAATACCGCTTTTGTAAATTGCAAAGAATAAACCTGTTAAAGTTGCTGCAAATAGAGACCCTCGTATAAACAACGATTGTTTTTTCATTTTGTAACCTCTCTTAATATAATTCCATTCGATAGTTTAAATGTATTTAATAAAAATTGCTATTAACAAGATTTGAAAAATATGAAAAAGGATGACACGTTCCCCGATTTATCTTGTAATCACCTTTTTAATACTAACAAAGGTATATAATTTGATATGATATTCAAGTATAAATATGGTAATTATAATTTAATTTTCCTCAACAACATAAAGGGAGGGGGCGACATCATGAATAAAAAAGATGAAGCATTAACACAAATTGAACAAGTATTGCAGGAATTGAAAAAGAGTGAGGCAGAAAGTGCTGCCACTGCGGTAATAGGACAGCGCAGTGGAAACGCCAATATTTCCGGAGCAATATTTAAGGTTATATTTAAATTTTGGGGATTTAAAATTTTATTAATTGCATTGCTTCTTATTCTTTTCACATTCGCGGGTACTTGGTTATTATTCGGTAATACATTTAAAAAAGAAAGTACAGTATTTGTAGAACAGGTCCAGGAATTGGCAACACTTGCAACGGCTGAAGCCCATATGAAAGTAATTATTGAGCAAGAGGATAATAAACTTTTTGGAAACGATATTTCGGTTAATTTCCCAGGTACCAAAAGAGAGTTACTATTAATAGTCCCTGCCACAGTCATTGCAGGCGTCAATCTTAAAGAAGTAACATCGAATGATATTAAAATCAATGAAGATGACAAAGAGTTAGAAATCGCCCTGCCCCGAGCAACACTTATACAGGATCCCGCTATTCAGATGGAAGATGTCAAAACTTTTTCAGATGAAGGACTATTCCGTGGGGAAGTGAAATGGGATGAAGGATTTGATCTGGCAGCGGAAGCACAGAAAAAAATTAAAGATGAGGCCATTGAAATAGGTTTATTGGAATCGGCAGAAAAAAGTGCCGAGAAAGTTCTCGCAGGGTTTTTCCGAAATCTTGGGTATACTGTGAAGGTAACATTTAAATAAATTTGAATTTACCGCAAATATAAGAAAAGGTAAATTTTTCTGCATCAAACAGTCTAATTACTATACTTAGGCTGTTTTTTTATGTAATTGAGTACAGAATAATTCGAATAATCCGCGAATTGTTTCTGTAATTTTAAAAATTAGTATTCATTTATTATGAATATTATTATATAATCACTTTGTTAATGTTCGTGAAAATAAAATATTTAATCTATAATTTACTTATTATTATTAATGATATAGTTAATATACGAACTATTTATAAGAATACTCAAATATAGTTCGCATTTTAGGTTAAATGAATAATGAGGAGTTTTAAAGTGGGGAATTTTGAAAACAAGTGGATTCGTGCGGTCATCCCGGCCTTATTGATTCACTGCAGTATTGGTACTGTTTATTGCTGGTCGTTGTTTAAGGGGGACATTGCCTCTTATATCGGAAAACCTGTCAGTGAAGTGGAATGGGCATTCAGTATAGCTATTTTTGTTCTTGGTATGGCTGCGGCTTTTGGCGGAAAATTTGTTGAAAAGGATATACATAAGTCATCCTTGCTTGCGGCAATATTTTTTGTTGCAGGGATGGCAGCAACAGGTTTCTTTATTTATCAAAAATCATTGTTCGGTATTTATATCTCTTATGGAGTAGTTATGGGGATTGGACTTGGAATCGGCTATTTAACGCCTGTAAAAACACTGATGCTTTGGTTTAAAGAACAAAAGGGATTGGCAACGGGCCTTGCTGTTGCAGGCTTCGGCTTAGCGAAAGTTATTGCTAGTCCACTAATGGAAAAGTTACTCGGTAATCGAAATAGTGAAGGGGTTTTAGCAGACCCTACAAATATCTATACAATGTTTTATATTTTAGCAGCGATCTATTTAGTAATGATGTTTGTTGGACACTTAATTTTAAAGAAACCGGCTGGATATGAAGAAGAAAATATGGAAATGCATAGCTTTAGTTATAGAAAAGTTTTGACGAATAAGACGTTTATCGGTATTTGGCTCATGTTCTACATTAATATTACATGTGGCTTAGCGTTAATCTCACAAGAAAAAGGTATTTTAGCTTTCATTGGATTTGGAGCGATTGGTTTAGTTAGTTCGCTCACAGCCATTTTCAATGCAGGTGGACGAATTGCATTTTCAGCATGGGGAGATCGTTTAAAAGATCGTAACTCTATTTACAAAATTATTTTTATTTCTTCTATTAGCATCATTTTATGTACTGTTGTATTTGATGGGATCAATAACTCTATGGTAATTCTTATCATTGCCTTACTTTGTATTGTGAATGCAGGTTACGGTGGAGGATTCTCATCTTTACCGCCGCTATTATCAGACCGATTTGGTATCGAAAGTATTTCAACTGTACATGGTTTAGCTTTATCTGCATGGGCATTTGCAGGTTTGACGGGCAATCAGCTAAGTGCAATTATTCTTGAAAAAACACAATCTTACGACATGGTATTATACGTCATTGCCGCGTTGTTCACGATTGCGACTTTAATTAGTATATTCGTTGTGAAACCTGAAAAAGTGAACTTGGAAAATGAAGAGTTTCATAAGAAAAAAGAAATAGTAATCGGATAAAAAATAAGCTAAGTTCATATTCCATCAAGGATGGAGTATGAAACTTAGCTTAATTTATTTATTAATGTGTTGTGATAATACGGACATTCTCACGTACTGTGTATAAATCTTGTCCGTAAGACGGCATCTCGGATATGACTTGTAACCAGTCACTATTTTCTAAGGGCATATTTGATAGCGTTATTGGCATCATATCAAGACGTTTAATCGTCCAGGGAAGTTTATACTGATAAGCTCTGTTATCTTCATCACCTGTTTTAACAATAGGTTCATATCGAACACTCACTTGTGAACTTGCCGTAATTCCTACTTTATATTCTTTGTAATCTTGACTGCCTAATGCTTGATCTATCCGATACATATGACCTGCTGTTTTAGCTCCCCAGTATGGATCGGAAGCGTAGCGTACATTGAGTCCGATCATTTTATTGCCGAGTGCAAGCCCATTGTAACGGAAGTCTTGCATGTTAAGCGGATCTAAATAACTCGTATTCAGACGTTGAACGAAATCCGAAATATTTTTTTCGATTGTTGGGAAATATTTAGTAGATTCGGTATTCACATCTGTTTCTGTCAAACATTCATCATTGCTGTCTGTCACATTTAACCCGAATAAATTATTGTAATTTTGTGCGTGACAGCTCATACCGTAATCACTTTCATGGATAGCAAGAGCTAAAATAAACAAAGCGTTGATTCGCTGCTCTTTTTCAATTGTTTTTAGTGCAGCACCTAATCCTTGGAGCGGACTTTTTGCTGACGCGTTTATATACCGCGCATTGCCTGATAGTTCTTTTGCTTCGAGTTCTCTTGCAATGTACTGATCTAACTGTTCGGCACTGTAAGTAGTCGGTACCCGTGGTGTAACATATTGGAAGTAGGCATAGCTTTCTCCCATTAGTTTACCGCTTGCATTGTAAAACTTTATGCCGTCCGTACTATAATACTTTACGCCGTCATTTAAAAAGTCTGGTTTATTACCGATCAAATAGGCGCTGTCGTATTTACCACTATGATGATGGTAAATATGGTGCCATAATCCTTTTTCATTTGCAATGTAATATGACCGCCCTTTTGCAGCAACTGCGGGAATAAGAGTGATATCTTCGTGCTTTACATACATATCCTGTCCTGCGGCATTTACTTTTACATAATCGGCTGTTGCATCAATATATAAAAGTTCAGTATCCGTACTAACACCCGCATATTCGTATGCTGAAGTAAAAGTCGGTTGTTTGTAAATAATAGTGACATCCTTCAGGTTTGTTGCTATAAACCCGGACGGTATTTTTATATATTTGTCACCTAGCATGATTCCCTGGCTTTCTTGTAAGTCGGCGTTCGCTTCTTCGAAAGTAGAGTAGTAAGCAATTGGTGAAGATGCACCATCTGTCTTAATATTGACTACAGCATAGCCATTTACAGTAGTAAACGATTTAGCGATAGTCTGATTCAATCTTTCAGCCCTGTTGCCTACTTTTCCAGATACATCAGCTTCGATTTTTAAAGTATAAGTTTGATTGAACTCGTAGCCTTTAGCAGGGGGTTCAATTTTGACAATATTGTCTTTAACTACCGTTTCGACTGGTTGTTTGACATTGTCACTATTCACTACATAAATAGAATTTGGTGTAATGCTGGATTCTATAACAGGATGATTAAATGTAATTGTCCATACCTTATCAACAGGCACGTTAGTAACTTTGTCTGTTAAAGCTGCTGCATTAACGATTGTTAACGGAACAAGTACAAAAGATAAAACCAGGAAAAATACAGGCCACAGTTGTTTGAAAATCCTCATTCTTTTAATCTCCTTTTCTGAGAAGTTATTCTATTAATAATATACTAATTTTAAGGAATAAAGGGAAAAATACCATTGATTACTAGTAATTATTTAAATATAAAAAGAGAAATTGCAAAGTTACCATGCAATTTCTCTCATTTAAATTAATTAAATATTATATTTGGTAACATTAGTATTCTACTTAGAACCTTTACCATTACCATTACCATTGCCGTTGCCGTTGCCATTGCCATTGCCATTGCCATTACCATTACCATTGCCATTGCTGTTGCCATTACCATTACCATTACCATTGCCATTGCCATTGCCATTACCAGGCTTTACAACATTGACGTCAAACGTAAGGATAAGTTCACCATATGTTACTGTAACAGAAGTAGTACCTTGGCTATTTCCTTTTACAGTTCCTGCATTTACAGTAGCAATCTTATCGTTTTCTACTTGGTAGTTTGCAAGATTTGTCACATCTTTCTCTGTTGTTTCACCATTTAAAGTTGTAACTTCAGTAATTTTAACTGTAATTTCTTTACCGACTCTCGTTTCAACTTGAGCTTGGTCGATTTCCAGAGTTACAACTGGCTCTTCTGCAACAGGAGCTTTAACTGTGACAGTTACTGTTGCTTCATTTTCGCCATGTGAAACAGTAATTGTTGTTGTGCCTTCTGTTCCTGCCGTTACTGAACCATTTACAACTGTTGCAACATTTTCATCTGCCATGATATACGTAGCTTTTGAAGTTACGTCTTCTTCAGTTGCATCACCTTCAGCAGGTGTAGTTGTTTCCGTTACCGTAAGTTGTGCCGTTTCTCCAGCTGTCAGGTCCAGCTCAGTTGGATTTACAGAAAGCGTTACAACAGGCTCTACTACTTCTTTTTCAAAAATAATCGTTTCGCCAACATTACCAGCAGCATCTGTAATAACTACTGTTACAGCATTTGTTTCTGCTGTTACCGGGAATGTGAAGCTGCCATCCTGATTTAAGTCGAATGCAACTGGCGCTTGAACTTCGCCGTTTACAGTCGCAACATATGAAGCTTTTAATTTATCATTTAAATTATAGTCTAAACCGTATAAATACAGTTCCTCATTGTATTCAATATACTTATCTGTTACCTGTCCTGAAACAATACCTTCAGCCTCTGAACCTGTAATTTCCGGTTTTGTCGTTTTTACAACAATCGGTCCTACATAATCCGAAACAACTCCTGTAGCTGCAAGACCAGTAAAGTCAATTGTATATAGACCATCCGGAATCGTAGTTGCAGGTTCACTGCCCCAAGGTTTATATTGCCCGCCAACATTCAGCGTATAAGACCCTTTACCTAATGCGGTACCTGAGTGCAGATAACCGATGTAGCCATCTCCATATTCTCCGCCTTCAGGATTCATAATATCCCAAAGTTCGATATAGTTCGTTGTCACATCACCAGTTAATGTGAATGAAAGTACAGCGGAGTCTTTAATACCGTCACTATTAAATGACAGGTCTGTTTCTGTAATACTGAGGTCTTTGATTTCAGTTACTGCCGCGCTGCCGAAGTCAGCCGCGAATGGCAATGAAGCTTCTGTAGATCCACCGTTAATATGGATGAAACCTAAAATTTCAGAGCCGTTTGGTGCTACAGCTTGTGAAGCAGTTAGTGTAATATTTAACATCTGCTCACCAGCTAAATTGAATGTTGGCTGATCCACTGTAACAGCTGCATCACCAAATGCTTTAGTCACATCTACGGATACGTTATAATTACCGCCGTTTCCTTTAATATCTTTTACTAACACTTGTTTCGTTACAGAAATATTTCCGTCCTTCAATGATTGAGGACCAAAAGTAACCGTTCCTTTTTTGTTTTCTACATTTTCACCATTGCCGTCTAACACAGCTGTATCAAGTGCATACGCAAGAATATCAGGGTGAGCTGCCGCATAAGCATTTACACGTCCGGCACCTTGAGAGAATACATCATATTTTGCTGTATCCAATACTTTTGCTGTATTCGAAAGTGCCACTTTTACATCAAACGCATCCCAATGCGGATTTGCCTGTTTTACTAATGCGACAATCCCTGCAATATGCGGTGTTGCCATTGATGTTCCTGTTTTACGATCATATGCTTCATCGTAAACCGCATCGGGGAAGTCTGTTTTATACATAGGTATTGTTGACATAATGTTTGTTCCAGGCGCTGTTACGTCTGGTTTAATATCGAAGTTCGGTGTAGAAGGACCACGTGAACTAGAAGAGTTTACATCATCTCCAGTTGTCGTAGTTGAAGCAAACTTGCGGAAGTTTACTTTTCCTGTCCCATCTCCCAATGCAGCACGAACTGCATTACCGTCTGTTACTGACATATCAAATGTTGGCAGGAACTCAAAAGAGTCACCAAGGAATGTGCCTGAAATGTCTGGTGCATTTGTTCCGCCGGCAAAGTTATGGATAATTGTAGCTACTGCTCCGTTTGCTTTAGCATTTGCAATTTTATCAACAAATGCAATATTACCACGGGAAATTAGTGCTACTTTACCTTCAACATCAATTCCTTCAAAATCTTTTACTTCTCCATTGCCAGGAATCGCAACTAGATCAAACTCACCTTGAAGCTGTGCTGCTAAGTTTTTACCAAAAGTTGTTCCCATTAAAGGTAGTTGTTTTGTTAAGTTGTAGTCGCCTACTGTAATGTTAACTTCACCGTTATACATTGTTTCCGGGTTTGTTGTGTTGCCAACCGCAATTCCTAAGCGAGCAGTTGCAGGTGTTCCCATCGTTCCGCGATTTGGACCTGAGTTACCTGTTGCAATAACCCCGATTGTGCCAGCCATCATTGCGTTATTAATTGCAAATGATCCTGCATCTGTTTCAGAGTTAGCTCCACCGCCAAGTGAAAGGTTAATAACATCCATTTCTTCTAGAACAGCTGTTTCAATTGCTTTAACAATTCCCGATGTCGCACCGCTTCCGTATGCTCCAAGAACGCGGTAAGCATATAGGTCTACTTTTGGAGCAATCCCTTTAATGCCGAATTCGTTAGCGCCGATTGCCGCAATTGTTCCGGCAACATGCGTACCATGAGAAGTATAGAACGAGCTTCCGTTTGCATTAAATTCAGGTGTTCCCGCTGGACGCTCTGATGGTAATGTTTCGGATGCATCGTCATCCGCACGTGGTTTAGAATAAGTTGAAGAGTTAGGAATAAAGTTCTTTCCGCCTTTATAAATGCCAGCAAATTCAGGGTGGTCCGCATCAATACCTGTATCAAGTACTGCCACTTTTACCCCTTGACCTTCAATTCCTTCATTCCAAAGTTTTTCAATACCAAGGAAAGAAATGCTCGTATTCATTTGAGCGTCTAATTTATCTTCTTTAATAAGTTCTGATGATTTTGTTGTAATTTCTTCTGATGCATATACCGTTGCATCCGGTTCAATTAAAGTGATTCCATCTACTGATAGCAATTTTGGAATGTCATTAGCTTTAATTGTTGCCGCAAATCCGTTTAGTACCGTATCAAAAGTATAGCCTTGTGTCATTTGCACCTGTTTGGCCGTTAATTCCTTTTTTACTTTGGCCTGTTGAGCTTTTACATTTGAACGTACTTCATTTGCACGGGCATTAGAAAACTTTTTGCCTTTAACTTGGCTCATTCCTTGTTCTAATGCTACCGGTTTTTCAGATAAATGAACGATGACAGCAACCTCTTGATTACCTGAAATATTTTGCAGGCTTTCATGAAGTATTGGACCATCCTTAGACAAGCTTAGTTGTTCAGCAATCGCCGCCTTTAGCTGGATGATGCTCTCACTTTGTCCATCCTGCTTGAATGATTTTGATTCTTCTGCGCTTGCATTCGAGAATGGAACCAATAAAGAGAACACCATAACGAAAGCCAGAATACTGCTAAAGAATCTCGTAAACTTAAACTTCTTCAATTCTCATTTCCCCTTTGTATTAAATTTTCGCACTATTCTGTTTAATGCGGCATTTCCAATTTATCACAATGGAATTTATCCGGATATCGGAATTTCTATATTTTCCAAAAGATTGATAAATAGTATCAGTTTGGTATAAATAGGTTAAATCTATCTTCCTAGTAATTTCATAAAATAGTAGAACTTTCATATGAGAGATGGAAAGTCGACGGAACTAACTCACTAATAAGGGAAATGAGATTGTATAGATCTTTCATAAAAGGAGTTAAGAGTGGTTAAACTTTTTAATGGAAAGTATAAATTTGAAAAGATTTATACTTTTCAAATAAGAAATCAATGGAGGATGGCTATGTCAAATATGAATTTTAAACGCAACAATGTGAACACAAAAGGCAAGCAAATTGCGAATAAGCTAGAAGTAAATCCAAGTCGTAAAAACTCCCAGCAGGAAGAGTTTGTATCAGAACTTGATTTTATTTTTAATGCAGCTCCAGCAAAAGAAAATAATGTTCCCGCCAAAAGAAATAAAACAGGCATGAACGAGCCTGTAAGTGAACGAACTGCCTGGAACTAATTTATATTTGACATCTATTCAGTACATTGAAGTAAGAACTAAGGCTTAGGCCTTGGTTCTTTTTAATTGAAAGGTATTTTATTAACTGCAAATACAGCGGTCAAATCATTTAATAGTCGATTCAATAATTAAGCCGCTATTGGTTCAGTCATGATTTTTCTTCTTTATTTTCTTTTCTGTTTCTTTAATCTCTTTCATGTATTCCTGATACTCATTCTCCACATCCGTTGTAGAAGGGAGGATATGTCCTTTTGATGAATCAATCCGTTCTCCATAGCGGATCATTTTATAAATGATCATCCCGTTATTTGGTTTTCCACTAAATGTGGTCATCGGAACGGCATCGAATAATACATAATAAAATGCATAAAAAACAAACCGATCCCAAAATGTTTTATATTCTTCAATGACCCCATTGGCAATCAGAAAATTGATCGTAAGACCGAATACAAGATTGATTAAAATTGGGCCGGAATAAATACTAATATAGGCAAATTTATTTTCATGCTTTAACTTGTCATACGAAAACCAGCTATAAAAATGATAGTATCTGCGGAAATCGAACATACCAAACTTAAAAATTCTACGCCCGGAACCAATCGTCACTCTCGGTTCAATTACTCCGAACAGCCAGCAGACAATTGCGTAGCCCAACTCCCTGAGAAATACGACAGCAGGCAAAATAATAAATGCGGAAATGATTAATGAAATGAGATCGGATATGCCAAACATATTACTATCCCCTCCCATACGAATACTTGTAAGTTGATACCCCCCATCCATAATTCAAAACATAAGCAATCGCTCTATTATCAATACTTCGATTCCTTAAACTCCAACTATTGTTACGGGGAAAACGGTATATAAAAATAGTTATTAAAACCCGTTAGGATATAGCTTCAGTCTGACAGCAATAGCCTCCAAACAAATCTTTCAGAACTATAAATCGGCCTATAAAATCTTTTGATTTGAATAATTTATTGCTCACAAATAATAAAATTAACAATTAATTAACGTAAAAACTTTTGAAAAAGAGAAAAACCGGGTAAGGATAAGTTGTATCTAAAATTGAAAGGTGTGGAAGTGGAATGTCTGAAAAATTATTTACTGCTATTGCAACTGCTTCAGGAGGACGTGAAGGGAAAGTACAGTCAGATGATGGGGTAATTCAATTTGAAACAGCAATGCCAGGTACACCGCGGGCAAAAAAAATTGAAAATGCAACAAATCCAGAACAATTATTTGCTTCGGGGTATGCTGCTTGTTTTGATAGTGCTCTTCAATTAACGGCAAGTAAAGCCCGTGTTAAATTCACGTCTGAAGTAACAGCTAATGTCAGCTTATTAAAAGATGAACAAGATCAGGGGTTTAAGCTGGGAGTTGTTCTTCAGGTAAAGGGAACAGATATAGAGCGCGAACAGCTGGAAGAACTGGTGCATAAAGCGCATGAAGTATGTCCTTATTCAAAAGCAACAAGAGGCAATATTGAAGTTGCACTTGAAGTAATTTAAATAAGCTGTACGGACTTAAGATAAATATATTTTATAGGTATTTTATACTTATTTTAGTTATTTAATATAATAGTAAAGTTTCAATTGTGCTATTTTTTAGAATATTTTGTTTAATTTACGCCCAGTTAGGGAACGTATCAATCGAGCTAAAAATTATTAATTCTTATTGGACAGCAAAATTCAATGCCCTTAATCTCTCTTCTATTATTTGCTAGGTAGTGTGAGGGTGTTTGAGTCAATCGTGAATAAAGGACAGCTTAAGAAATTATAAATACTACCTAGCTAGTGAAGTGTAATTTACTAAAAATTACCATCATTTCATTAAAAACAGCAAGACAGCAGTAAAGTTTTACAGCTATGATTTGCTGCTTAAGAACGAAAGGATGAGATTCATTTGAGAAAGATATTATTTATTTCTGATCATGGCGACCCTTTAATTCCGCTTGGAAGTAAACAGGCAGGTGGACAAAACAACTATGTAAAACATTTAGCCCTACAGCTTGACGGACTTGGTTACAGTGTTGATATTGTTACACATTGGAGTGACGAGCAAAAGCCGGCTGTTGAACAGTTGGGTGAGCGTAGTAAAGTTCACCGCTTTGCAGGTGGTCAAAAAGGCTTTGTTGATAAGCGGCAGATGTTTACTTTACTTCCTGGATTATATGAAGAAATGACAGAAGCACTGGATATTAGCAGCTATGATGTTGTTCACACCCATTACTGGCTGTCAGGAGTACTAGCATATAATCTGCAGAAAGAATATTCATTTTACTGGTGCCACACCAATCACTCCCTTGCAATTGCAAAAGAGCAAGGTACAGGATTTATAGAAAATAAGCGTAAGCACTTTGAGAAACTGATTATGGAGCAAGCGGATGTAGTTATTGCTACTACTCCAAATGAAAAGCAGCAGATTGAAGTTTTCACAAAGAAAAAAAGTGCTGTATCAGTTGTACCGGTAGGAGTTTCGCCAGTGTATCTGGCACCCTCCGAAGAAGTGGAACAGTTTAAATTTCCATACTACTTTTATGCCGGCCGTTTAGAAACATCAAAAGGGATTTTTGATCTTTTAAAAGGATTCAGACATATGCTGAAAACGCATGAAGTTCCGAATAACGTAAAGTTGCTTATTGCAGGCGGGTGTCCAGAATCGGTTGATATAAAGAATTACTGCCCGATAAGCGAACCGCTAAAAGAAGCAATAAAAGGAATGGAAGACCGTGTGCTATTCCTCGGCCCCAAAAATGAAAAACAGTTAAAGAACCTTTACACTGGCGCCTTGGCAACCATTATGCCTTCACATTATGAATCGTTTGGTATGGTAGCTGCAGAAGCGCAGGCTTGTGGCTGTCCTGTAATTGCGACCCATGTAGGGGGACTGAAAGATGTCGTCAAATCAGGCGTAACAGGTCTTCATATACCTAAAGGAGATATGCAAAAAATAAGCGATAGCATGGCGTACTTCTTAAATAGCTCGCCTAAACTATTAAAAATGCGTCGTGATGCAAAACAATATGCGCTAGAAGAATTTAACTGGTCTCTTATTTCCCGCAAAGTAAAGGAGCTGTATGAACGAAAAAATGCTTACATTTCCTTACCTTAAACCTCGTGTTTTAGCAACAGATTTAGATAATACAATTGTTAGTGATACGGTTCCGCATACTGAATTGTGGGAAACGCTGGCACTTGAAAACACATCTCTTATATATATTACAGGAAGATATAGACAGTCCGCGATTGATTTAATCGAACGTGAACAACTGCCAAAACCGGACATTTTAATATGTGATGTTGGAGCTTCGATTTATCTTGGTCCCTCATATGAGCTTGATCAGGAATGGGCAGGCAACATAAAGCAGGAAGACTTTGAACAGGTTAATACGATAGCAAAATCCATTGATATTGCCAGACAGCCGATAGATACACCTTGGCGACTGGCCTATTTTGCAAGTGATAGGCAAGTTCAAATACTTAAGCAAGCGATCAGGCAACATAATTTAGCAGTTGATCTTATTTTCAGCAGTGAAAGAGATGTTGATATTCTGCCTGCAAATATTAATAAAGGTGCTGCGCTGAAATATGTACTTAACAAGTGTCAATATAATGGAGAGGTTGTTGTAGCCGGAGATTCCGAAAATGATCTCAGTCTTTTCAGTCTGGGTTATCCTGCGATTGCAGTTGGAAATGCATGTGATGCCATATTGGCATTATCGGACAATGAGCATATCCACTATGCGGAAGGACATGCATCAGCCGGTGTAAAAGAAATATGGGAAAAACTCCACGCTCCACTATCACAATAGGTTCCATAACTTTTACTAGACAATTACTTTCCTGATGTTACTCACTATTTTTATAGATAACTGCATATTCTTTAAAATTTGTTTTTTAACAATAGGCAAGTAAATAGGTTATTCCGAATTCCCTTCATAAGTTAGTAGAGATACATCAAGATGAAGGAAGGAGGATAAAATTGACTAATAGAAACTGGTTTAATTCATTTAATGATGAAAGAGGTCAATCGTTTTACAATAATGCACAGCAATTGCCAACACAAACAGGACCAACTCAGTATGCATCACCGCAAATTTCGCCAACGAGACAATATGTTCAAAGAAATGTATCAAACACGGTGGTGCCACATGTACATCCATCACATTTAACAACGGTCAACCAACATTATATTAACAACCAACACTATTTCCCTC
Source organism: Solibacillus sp. FSL W7-1464 (assembly GCF_038004425.1). Lineage (NCBI taxonomy): Bacteria > Bacillati > Bacillota > Bacilli > Caryophanales > Caryophanaceae > Solibacillus > Solibacillus sp. FSL W7-1464. The sequence continues at coordinate 3,848,030 of NZ_JBBORC010000001.1, read as the reverse complement.
ATACACAATCTGTTGTGAATGAGTGTTTCGAAACTAATACGATGTGTGGAACACCGTATAGACCGCATGGCGGCGGCTGTGGTTGTTCAAAGCGAAGAGGCTGGTAAGTTGTTCTTCGATAGTAATGGCTAAAATTAATAAAAAGCTAATAGCACCGTCCAGGTAATGGATAGTGCTATTATTCATGGATAAGACCTTAAAAATTCCATCTATTTCTGTATATTTTTACGTTTTTATCAATACATTGAAAGAAAATAACTCGTATAAGGAGAAATTACTATTCCAAAAATCGCTTCAGTAAGTACTCATACACCGCCTTTCACACTAGCTCAGACGAACATTGAGCAATTGACGAAAGAGCTTTTCCAAAATAAAATTCCAAAGTTAGAACGATTATTAAAAGTTTTTGAAAATGGCGAAATAAAGACACGGAATTTGTGTGTTTCACCTGAATGGTACCGTGAAGACCATACATTTGAAGAACGCAATGAACTGTATATAAAACTGGCTACCGAATATAGTGTAGAAGTTATAAAAAAATGTTTAACAAATCGTTCCTTTTTACAGCAGGATCTATCTACCGAAGATATAGATGCCATTATTTTTATTAGTAGTACAGGCATTTCAACGCCAAGCATTGATGCCCGCGTTATGAATATTCTTCCTTTTTCAAATGAACTAGTCAGAATCCCGATATGGGGTTTAGGCTGTGCAGGGGGAGCGGCAGGTATTAGTAGGGCATATGACTATTGTAAAGCACATCCGGACGCCAAGGTGCTTGTCGTTTGTGTTGAGCTATGCAGTCTTACATTCCAAAAAGACGATTATTCTAAAAGTAATCTTGTAGGTACTTCTTTATTTGCTGACGGAGCGGCTTGTGCCCTTATATGCGGTGATGATGTTGAGCTGGAGCAAAATGTACCAATCCCATATATTAAGGGCCGTGGCTCAAAGTGGATGCCGGATTCTGAAGATGTTATGGGCTGGGATGTTAAGAATAGCGGACTGCATGTTGTATTTTCAAAGAGTATACCGGTCATTATTTCTAAGTGGCTGGGGCCGTTTATCCATGAATTTTTAAATAAGCATGATGTTTCACCTGAGCAAATTGTAAATTTTGTAGCACATCCTGGTGGGAAAAAAGTGTTGCAAGCTTACGAGGAAACATTGAATTTAACAAAGGAACATACAGATGTTTCACGTGAAATTTTGAAAAAAATGGAAATATGTCCTCTCCGACAGTTCTGTATGTTTTGGAGCAATTTATGTTAAATGAAAAAAGAGCGGATACTTTAGGTCTGTTGGTTGCGCTAGGGCCTGGTTTTAGCGGAGAAGTCGTATTATTGGAATGGAGGGAGTAAGCTGGTTTTTTATATTGTACTAGCTTTTGTAATTATTCAAAGATTAGTAGAGCTGGTTGTAGCAAAGAGAAATGAAAAATTAATGCTTGCTAAAGGAGCATATGAAGTAGGTGCTTCTCATTATCCATTCATGATATTACTGCATACGAGCTTTTTTGTAAGCCTTTTTATTGAAGTAGTTTATTTCAGTGGACAATTTACACCGCATTATATATGGCTCGTTTTATTTTTAATGCTGCAGTTGTTAAGAGTATGGTGCCTAGTTTCATTAGGACCTTTTTGGAATACGAAAATTATTATTTTACCGGGGGCAAATGTAGTAGCAAAAGGGCCGTATTCTTTTATTCGTCATCCTAACTATTTGGTAGTATGTTTAGAAATTGCTGTATTGCCACTTATGTTTCAGGCATATTTTACAGCTATTTGTTTCACTATATTAAACTTCATTATCCTGTCTATTCGCATACCGATGGAGGAGAAAGCGCTAAAAGAAGGGACAGACTATACAGCTTATTTAGAACGTAATAATGTTAAACAGCCATAAATTAAAGTATGAATCCAATTCAAACTGTTCCTCAATTGTTAGACACCTCTAACAATTGAGGGCATTTTTTATGTCCGTCAATCATCTAAGCAATAGTTGGTTTTATGTATATTTTCTTTGCTGGGGGGTATATAACCTACAGAATTACTTTACTGAAGTTTAATTCTAATAATTTATCCAACAGGAGGGGTCTTTTTGAAAGCAGTAACGTATCAAGGTGCCAAAAAAGTAGAAGTAAAAGAAGTTCCGGATGCAAAAATTGAAAAGCCAGATGACATTATTGTACGTATTACCTCAACGGCCATTTGCGGGTCAGATCTCCATATTTATCGTGGGGCAATGCCAGCAAGAGAGGATTTTGTAATTGGACATGAACCAATGGGAATCGTGGAGGAAGTCGGACCTGACGTAACGAAAGTTAAAAAAGGGGATCGTGTTGTTATTCCTTTTAATGTTGCGTGTGGAGAATGCTTTTATTGTCAAAATCAGCTGGAAAGCCAATGCGATAATGCCAACGAAAATCCGGCAATTGATTCGGGTGCATACTTTGGATTTACAGAGCGCTATGGTGACTTCCCGGGCGGACAAGCCGAGTATTTACGTGTACCATACGGGAACTTCATACCATTTAAAGTACCTGACAACTGTGAACTAGAAGATGAGGCATTACTATTTATATCTGATGTATTGCCGACTGCCTATTGGAGTGTAGAAAATGCGGGTGTTAAAAAGGGCGATACGGTCATTGTGCTAGGTTCAGGACCAATCGGCTTAATGGTACAGAAATTTGCATGGATGAAAGGTGCGAAGCGTGTAATGGTAGTAGACCCTTTAAACTATCGTTTAGAGCATGCTAAACGCACAAACAATGTAGAAATATTTAATTTTGATGATTTTGATGATGTAGGAAATCACCTACATGAGCTTACACATGGAGGAGCCGATGTAGTTATTGACTGTGTTGGGATGGACGGGAAAATGTCTCTTGTAGAAAAGGCACAGCAAAAGCTGAAACTACAGGGGGGAACACTGAGTGCCATTGATGTTGGCATAAAATCGGTTCGGAAATTTGGTACAATCCAGCTGACAGGGGTTTATGGTTCATTATACAATATGTTCCCATTAGGCAATATTTTCGAACGTAATGTAACCGTGAAAATGGGTCAAGCACCAGCAATTCATTACAGTCAAATGCTTTATGAAATGGTTGCTGAAGGGAAGATTGATCCAACAGAAATCATTACCCATAAAGTACCGCTATCTGAGGCGAGTGAAGCATATAAGAAATTCCATGATCATGAAGACCAAAGTATTAAATTTATTTTAAAACCTTGATTCCCTTTTCCTGTGGAATTTAAATATTAACATTCTCTACAACACCTAAAACATTGAAATGGATGTTTTAGGTGTTTTTTATTGAAAACGATGTTTCCCGTAGATGCTCTTGTTTATACTTCCGTAGTATGATGGAAGTATGTTGGAAAAGGAGATGAATTTGAGTGAAGAAGTTTTATCAGATTGTTTTATTTACAGTGCTGATCGTCATTTTAGCTGCATGCGGTAAGGAATCAGCAGATAATGAAGAGCAGGGGAGTACTGTAAATTATGCTGAAGAAGTCGCAGAAAATCCAATTGTTACGATTACAATGGAAAATGATAAAAAAATCGTTTTGGAGCTAGAGCCAAAAACAGCTCCTAATACAGTGGCCAATTTTATCTCCCTTGTAGAAGAAGGATTTTATGATGGACTGATTTTCCATCGTGTTATTCCCGGTTTCATGATACAAGGTGGTGACCCGGATGGTACAGGCATGGGTGGCCCTGATTATGCAATTAAAGGCGAATTTACTTCAAACGGATTCGAAAATGCGTTAACGCATGAGCGCGGCGTAATTTCGATGGCTCGTTCCCAAGATCCGGATTCGGCAGGATCTCAATTCTTTATAATGACCGAGCAAGCAGCGCATTTGGATGGTGACTATGCAGCATTCGGCAAAGTAATTGAAGGAATGGAGGCTGTCGATGAGATTGTTGCAGCTGAACGCGAGGCTAATGATAGACCGTTGGAAGATCAAAAGATGAAAACAGTTGAAGTGGATACGAAAGGCTTTGATTACCCGGAGCCAGTCGTTCAAAAATAATATGAAAGGGAGTAACCGGAACTAGTTATTCGGTTACTCCCTTTTTCCATCCTGCCCCTTCCAGCAAATAATGAGATGGCATGGACAGCAGCTGTTTTACATTATAAGGTCCTTTCTTTTGTAAAAAGGCTTCCACCAATCGATATCCGGTACAATATCCGATCCAAGGAGGTAAATTTAATGCCGAATCCCCGAATAAAAAAGACTGATGTTCATGTAAACCCGGTACATGCAATGCTTGTGTGAAATGCGTATCCCAATAACTTAATACTTCCTCCAAAGAATAGCGTTTCGTCCAAGAACTTAATGCATACGCTCCATACAAGCTTTCCACCGCATGCTCGGCCAGTCCTTCCATAAGCAGTGAATCAAGTAATGTAGGAGGTTCTACTAAAAATCTGCGTCTGCAAATATGATGATATTCATGGGTAAACAGCGCGTGAAGTTCTTTTATCGTAACGCGGGGCGATACATACAAACAAATGCCATAGGGATAGGCAACACCATTTTTCACAAACCCATTTTTTATCGGCAAAATGGCAACAGGTATATCAGGTCCGTCCCATAAACCCATCAATTCCTCTAATAGTCTTTTCGTTATTTGCCAAACATCCAATGTTAAGCGAAGTTCCTCATGTTGAAGCAACCCTTGTTGCAAAAGTTCAAATTGAACGGCCTCAGGTGGAAATCGGGGAAAAATGGATTGGATGATTGAATAGGCTGCCAGTTCACGATGCTCTGTTTTTTCAAATAATCTTTTTGTATCAAGAATGGGCATGACTTTCTCCTTTTTCTCAGTATATGAACTAGACGATGCGCTCGTATGTGCAAAAAGCTTGAACATATAGTAGAAAAACTTACGAAAGGAGGAGAACTTATGAATCACCAAGAGGCGTATGATTTGTGCTGCAAACATCACGGTAAACGTGTAAGAATAAATGATAACAAAGGAAATGTCCATGTTGGGAGAATTACGAAAGTAGACAATCGTATGGTATGGATTATGCCTGATAAAGCGGGATATGGAATTGGATTCTGGGGATTTGGTGGAGGATACGGGGCACCAGGTTTTGGCTATGGTATTGCATTAGGCGCGATTACAGGCATTGCACTAGCATCGATTTTTTTCTGGTAAACGACAGTCACAAGCAAAGCTTCCTGCGGGAATAGCGAAATTTATTTTGCGACGAAAGCGAAGCGTCAGGAGCACTGACGCCTGGTACGAGGAACAAAAGCTAAGAACGCCACGTCCTGTGGCAACGCTTTTGTAACCAACTTCGTGTTGGCCCCACGCCACGCCCGCGGAAAGCGTCCCGGAATGGAAATCAATTTTAAAGCTCAGCAAAAAAATGCTATTTTTCTCTCGGAGAAAAATAGCATTTTGAGGTTATGTCCCAGCTTTTTATTTATCATTTGTAAAGTAAATTCCAACTGTGCCGCGCCCAACATGTGCACCGATCACAGAGCCGATTGTTGTCGTTTCAATTGCTTTTGGCTGAATTTTTTCTTCAATTGCCACTTTCACTTCATGCATTAGTTCTTCATCGTTACTATGAGAAATACCAACAATCTTATTCGTGAAGTCACCGCCACGCTCTTTCATAAGTTCAGTCATACGATTAATTGCTTTTTTGAATCCGCGTGTTTTTTCTATTGGTACAAGTTTGCCATCATCCATATTTAAAATAGGCTTAATATTAAGTAACCCACCCATAAATGCACTCGCTTTTGATACACGGCCGCCTTTTGCCAAGTGGTTTAAATCGCCAACTGTAAATAGATGTTCCATTGAATTGGCCATTGCTGTCAATTTTTCAACGGCTTCATTAAACGCTATACCAAATTTATTTAAACGTACCGCTTCTTTTACTACTAAGCCTTGACCGTAAGAAGCACATTTCGTATCTATAATCTCTAACTTCAAGTCCGGATAACTTTCCAATACTTGATTTTTTGCCAAAATTGCTGTTTGGCATGTACCGGACAGTTCAGATGAAAAGGCAATATAAACTCCTTCTTCCCCGGATTTTGCTAACTTTTCAAAAGCGTTAATAAATACTTCTAAAGAAACTTGTGATGTTTTTAGTTGCTCACCTTCAGCAATTGCCGCATATACCTGGTCTGTTGTGATGCCGATAATGTCATCATACTCAACACCTTTCACTAATACGCGTAACGGAAAAAGATGTACTTCTTCGTTATCAAAAAATGATTTCGGTAAGTCGGAACCACTATCCGTATAAATCTTCATAAACATCCCCCTTATCTCACTCAGATTGATTTTAGTTTTAATTTTAATGATGAACTATTTACATTTGTCATGTATTTCCTATGATAATTGTACTTATGATATAGTTTATGCAAAGAGCGATGCCTACTATTCTTACAAAATATTACCGATATTTCAAGTTGATATTTAAAGGAATTCCATATAATGAGAAGTATAGGCTTCTCATTGTAGCATAACGTAAAATAGACAAAATAGTTAGAAAAAAGTTGTTAGAAAATAAAGAAAACATAAATAAATGATATTAAGCTTCTACAAAATATGCTCACAAATGTTTCGCCTTTTCTCGCAAAAGACAACCTTTTCACTTGCTGGCGAAGTCGCAGTTTGTATATATTTTAATCTTTTCACAAGTGTGTTACACTACAATAAGGTAATAAATGATATAGAATCAATGGAATCGTCTCCTATATAGGGTTGTCGATAATAGAATAGAGCGCTTACATTATTCTAAAAATCTTAATATATATGTAAGGGAAGGTAAAAATGAGTAACAAGCATATCAAATCAGACGTTATCTTAATTGGTGCCGGAATTATGAGTGCTACTTTAGGTACAATGCTTAAAGAATTAGCACCGGATTGGAAAATCAAAGTATTCGAGAACTTAGCTAAAGCTGGTGAAGAAAGCTCTCACGAATTAAACAATGCCGGAACTGGGCATGCTGCTTTATGTGAGCTTAACTACACAAGCGAGAAAAAAGACGGAACTATCGATATTACTAAAGCGATTAACGTTAACACACAATTCCAGGATTCACTACAATTTTGGACACATTTAGTTAACACAAAGCAAATCGAGAAACCGGAAGAATTCATTATGCCACTGCCACATATGAGTATGGTACAAGGTGCGGGCAATGTCGAGTACCTTAAAAAGCGTCATGCAGCAATGACAGCGAACCCATTATTTGAAGGTATGGAATTCTCAGATGATCCTGAAACACTAAAACAATGGATTCCTTTAATTATGAATGAACGTAAATCAAGTGAACCAATTGCTGCAACAAAAATCGATTCTGGTACGGATGTTAACTTTGGGGCGTTAACTCGTACACTAATCTCGAACTTACAAAAACAAGATGTAGACGTAAACTACAACCACAATGTTTTAGATGTAAAACGTTTAAAAGATGGTTCTTGGGAAGTAAAAGTTCATAATAAAGAAAACAATAAAGTTGAATATCACACTGCGAAGTTTGTCTTCCTAGGAGCTGGTGGTGGTAGCCTTGAGTTACTACAAAAATCAGGTATTCCTGAATCAAAACATATCGGTGGATTCCCGATTTCTGGTTTATTCCTAGTTTGTAACAATGAAGAAGTTGTTAACCAACACCATGCGAAAGTATACGGTAAAGCAGCGGTTGGTGCGCCACCGATGTCAGTGCCACACTTAGATACTCGTTATATCGATGGTAAAAAATCATTATTATTCGGACCGTTTGCAGGCTTCTCTCCGAAGTTCTTAAAAACAGGTTCAAATATGGACCTATTTGCATCAATCAAACCACATAACTTATTAACTTTACTAGCTTGTGGTGTGAAAGAAATGTCGTTGAGCAAATATTTAGTTTCTCAATTAGTTCTTTCAAAAGAGGCACGTATGGAAGAATTGCGTCAATTCATTCCAACTGCTAAATCAGATGACTGGGAAATCAGTGTTGCAGGTCAACGTGTTCAAGTAATTAAAGACACGAATGCGGGTAAAGGTACATTACAATTCGGTACTGAAGTTGTAACTGCACATGACGGATCTATCGCAGCATTACTAGGTGCATCTCCAGGTGCTTCTACAGCTGTATCTGTTATGTTAAAAGTAATCAACCAATGCTTCCCACAAGAAATGAAAGCATGGGAGCCTAAGATTAAGGAAATGATTCCATCTTACGGTGAAAACTTAGTTGAAAATACAGAACTTCTTAAAGAAGTACATGAAACAACAACAAAAGCTTTAGGCTTAAACAAAGCATAATAGTTAATAGGAAGAACCTTTAATCATTGTCGGATTAAAGGTTCTTTTTTTAGTTTAGAAATTACGCTATAGTAAATTTGGAGAAGGGAAGGAGAAATACGATGTATAAATTAGATTATGCTTCACCAATAGGCATTATTGAGATTGAAGGAAGTGAACATTTTATTGCATCCGTAATATTTGCAGAGCGAGAAGAAATTTTAAACTTTCCCACTTATGATACTCCCCAGCTTTTGTTGAACTGCAGGAAAGAGCTGGATGAATATTTCAAAGGCCAACGGAAAGATTTTTCGGTACTCTATAAATTAGAGGGGACAATGTTTCAAACATCAGTATGGCAAGCATTAACAACTGTTCCTTACGGGAAAACGGCCTCCTATAAGGAGATTGCACAACAAATAGCAAATGAAAAAGCGGTCCGCGCAGTTGGAATGACAAATAGCAAAAATGTGATAAGTATTATCGTTCCATGCCACCGGGTTATTGGTCAAAACGGAAAACTTACAGGGTATGCAGGTGGTTTGTGGAGAAAACAGTGGCTGCTTGAACACGAGCTTAAATATAGCTTCGACTTAGATTAATATTATCGTGACATAAAAATTTTTAACGAATTTTGAGGTGAACGAATGAACGAACAGCAATATGATCATATGCTAAACATCCAAACAACCGGTTATCAATACGGTTTTCCAAAGTTAGCTCAGTACCATCGCTACGAACCAACACCTTACAGCGGGCTGGAACAATTATTTGAATGCTATGAACTGCCGGCCAATGCACGCTTTCTGGATATCGGCTGCGGGAAAGGACGAGTACCTATCTATATATATCATCGCTTCCATATTCCTGTTACAGGGATTGAAATGGATCAGAAGTTTTTTGCGGAAGCGGAGCATAATGCAGAACAATATTTAAAAAAAGCAAAGAAGAAACAAGCACCGATTCAATTTTTGAATCTCATTGCCGAAACATACGAAATTAAAAAGCATGATAATGTCTTTTTCTTCTTCAACCCCTTTTCAATCCACGTATTTCGTGAGTTTATGAAGCATGTTATGGATTCCATCACGTTATTTCCGAGAATGGTTGATATTATCTTATATTATCCATCCCCTGAATATATGGATTTTTTACAACAAGAGCAGTCACTTCATTGTTATCTGGATATAAAATTACGCCATGAAAAGAATGAAAATGAACGTATCGTCGTTTTTCGGATTCCGGAAAAATAAACGGCGATTTTTTTGTTAATTGAAACTATTTGACTGTAAATTTTGAATACATTAAATTTACAGAATAATCATACTAGACGAATAATTGGTATTCGTTTACAATACAGAAGTTGGAATAACTGTTTATATTATTCTCGCAAACTTTATTCTGAATATTAAAAATTTAGATTGTGCGAATGTAGGGTATTGGTTATAATTATCAGAAATATCTAACATTTGTAGTATGACTAAGGGGGAAATAATGATGACAAATCACAAAAAGACAAAAAAGTATGGTTCATTATTCATGGCAACAGCATTATTAACAGGGGTGTTGGCTGGATGCGGTGATGATACCTCTAGTTCTTCTGAATCAGGCGGCAGCAGCAATGCAGCTGGCGACACAATTAAAATCGGCGCAAACTTAGAATTATCCGGTGCTGTAGCTTCTTACGGATCATCGATTAATGATGGTGCGAAATTGGCGATTGAAGAAATTAATGCAGCAGGCGGTATAGATGGCAAACAGCTGGAGTATATCCCAGTCGACAATAAATCAGAAACTGCTGAAGCAACTTCTGCTGCGATGAAATTGGCAGAACAGGAAAAGGTAGTGGCAATGTTGGCGCCGGCTACTTCAGGTAACTCGGTCGCAACAGTACAAATTGCAGCTCAGCATAAAGTTCCAATGGTTACAGGTTCAGGTACTGCGCCAAATGTAACGGTAAACGATGATGGCTCAATAAATGAATATGCATTCCGTACATGTTTCATCGATCCATTCCAGGGGACGGTGGCAGCAAACTTCGCGACAAATGAACTACAAGCTAAAAATGTGGCCATTTTTGCGGATAATGCTTCAGATTATGCAAAAGGTTTAGCGGCATCATTCAAAGAAACAATTTCCTCTAACGGCGGCACAGTAGTTGCTGAAGAGGCATATGTTGCAAAGGACGTAGACTTTAAATCTCAATTAACAAACATTAAAGGGAAAAATCCTGATTTCATTTTCATTCCTGGCTACTATGAAGAAGTAGGGATTATCGTAAAACAAGCCCGTGAATTAGGTATTACCGTTCCGTTAATGGGTGCTGATGGTTGGGACTCGCCAACATTAATTGAATTAGCAGGTGCTGATGCGCTAAATAATACGTTTATTACGAACCACTACTCGTCTGAAGATCCGGATTCAAAAATTCAGGATTTCGTCAAAGCATTTAATGATGAGTACAGCCAATCACCAAACGCTTTCCATGCACTAGGTTATGATTCTATTTACTTTATCGTGGATGCAATTAAGCGTGTAGATGGAGACATTACAGGTGAAGCAATTCAGAAGCAGCTTGCAGCAACGAAAGATTTAAGCTTAGTAACAGGTACTTTCACAGTTGACGAAAACCACAACCCAGTAAAATCAGCAACAGTTCTAGAATTCGTAGACGGCAAACAACAGTTCAACTCTAAAGTTAATCCTTAATTTTTTACGAGTAAGGGGGGCGGAACTAGCCTCCCTTTTTTTTTCATACATTAATAGAGAAAAAAGGAGTGAACTGTATGGAATGGATCCAACAATTAGTGAATGGTATTTCGCTAGGTAGTATTTATGCTCTGATTGCACTAGGCTATACAATGGTATACGGAATTATTAAGCTCATCAATTTTGCCCACGGTGACGTTTTCATGCTTGGTGCTTTTATCGGCTTTTATGCCATTGCACGCTGGGAAATGAATGTCTTTTTAGCCCTTATTATCGCGATGATACTATGTGCTGTCATCGGTGTAATTATAGAGCGTGTCGCTTATAAACGACTGCGGAATGCAACCCGTATCGCAGCCCTTATTACGGCAATCGGTGTCTCACTGTTAATCGAATATACGGTAATTTTCTTTAGGGGTCCTTCTCCAGAGGCGTATCCGACAGTATTTGCAACGAAGAATATTGAAATTTTCGGTGCACAGATCAGTACGCTGGCGATATTTATTTTATCTGTATCAATTTTCTTAATGATCTTATTACAATTCATTGTTCATAAAACAAAAATTGGTAAAGCAATGCGCGCCGTATCCCATGATGCAGATGCAGCTCGCTTAATGGGCATTAACGTAGATAATACAATTTCAGCCACATTCGCAATTGGCTCTGCACTGGCAGGAGCTGCGGGCGTAATATTTGGTATTTACTATACACGTATCGATCCGCTAATGGGAATTATGCCTGGTATTAAAGCTTTCATTGCCGCTGTTCTAGGTGGTATTGGTATTATTCCGGGAGCAATGGTAGGCGGTCTTGTACTAGGGGTTGTTGAAACAGTGGTTTCGGCGCTCGGATATTCGTTATGGCGAGATGCAGCCGCATTTGTCATCCTGATTTTAATTCTAATATTACGTCCAGCGGGTATTTTCGGTAAAAATACGCGCGAGAAAGTGTAGGTGAACAGCATGAAAAAATCGAAAATCTTTTGGGGTTATGCCGTCCTAGCACTTGTGATTTATGCAGTTGTTCAATTATTGATTTCAAACGGTGTTATCCAGTTCTACTATCAGAATATGTTCATCGCAATGTGTATCAATGTTATTTTGGCGGTAAGTTTACACGTCATTATCGGGGTTACAGGTCAGTTCTCAATAGGGCACGCAGGTTTCCTGGCTGTCGGAGCTTACATATCGGCAATTTGTACAATGAAACTTGGCATGCCATTTATTACAGCCATTTTAATCGGGGCCCTTGTTGCAGCACTTGCCGGATTACTTGTCGGAATTCCATCACTTCGTTTAAAAGGTGACTACCTTGCGATTGCAACGCTCGGGTTTGCTGAAATCATTCGTATTGTATTCGTGAATACCGACTATGTAGGTGGTGCAGCAGGCCTGCAAGTTGCCCATCAGTCTACATGGACATATGCTTTTTTTGCGACATTCATTACGATTCTCGTTATCTCCAACTTTACGAATTCGCGTCATGGCCGTGCATGTATTTCAATACGGGAAGATGAAATTGCAGCTGATGCAATGGGTATTAACACCACGTATTATAAAGTTGTCGCATTTGCCATCGGTTCGTTCTTCGCCGGAGTAGCAGGTGCCATCTATGCCCATAACTATTATATTATCCAGCCGACTGCATTCGGATTTTTAAAATCATTTGATATTTTGATATTCGTTGTATTGGGCGGACTAGGCAGTTTATCTGGTTCTGTTATCGCCGCAGTATTACTGACATTCGTATCTACGTATTTGCAGGACTTCCCGGAGACGCGAATGATTATTTACTCACTGATTTTAATATTAGTTATGCTTTACCGCCCTACAGGTTTATTAGGTTCAAAAGAGATTACAGCATACTTCAAGTTTGGTAAAAAAGGAGGTACACGTGTATGAGCGGTACACTTCTAAAAGTAGAGAATCTTGGTATTCAGTTTGGTGGCTTAAAAGCCGTTCAAAATGTAGAAATGCATATGAATCAAGGAGAGTTGATAGGTTTAATCGGCCCGAATGGTGCAGGGAAAACAACAACATTTAATATGCTGACAGGTGTATATGCACCGACTGAAGGCACAATTCAATTCAATGGAAAATCAATTAGCGGCTTGGACCCATACAAGGTGACACGCCAAGGAATTAGCCGGACATTCCAAAATATCCGCCTCTTTAAAGAGTTATCTGTACTGGATAATGTAAAGGTTGCCAACCATGGTTTGGCAAAACATAATTTAGTTTCAAGCATTTTCCGTTTACCAAGTCACTTTAAAGGTGAAGAGAAAATGGAACAGGAGTCATTGGCATTTTTGAAAATTTTCGGGCTTGATGTATACCGTGATGAGCTTGCAAAAAACTTGCCGTATGGAATGCAGCGTCGTCTGGAAATTGCCCGGGCCTTGGCTGCTGCACCAAAGCTACTTTTACTGGATGAACCGGCAGCTGGGATGAATGCAAAGGAAACGCATGATTTAATGGAGCTTATTGCTTTTATTCGTAAAGAATTTGATTTAACGATTTTATTGATCGAACATGATATGAACTTAGTTATGGGGATTTGTGAGCGAATTTACGTGCTTGACCACGGACAGTTGATTGCCGATGGGACACCTGAAGAGATACGTTCAAACCCGAAAGTAATTGAAGCGTACTTAGGCGAGGAGGTTACAGAATAATATGCTAATAATTAATGATATCGATGTATTTTATGGCAATATCCAAGCATTGAAAGGAATCTCCCTCGAAGTAAAGGAAGGTGAAATAGTAACACTGATCGGTGCCAATGGAGCAGGGAAAAGTACATTACTGAAAACCATCTCAGGTTTACTGAAGCCAAAGCGAGGTTCAATTGAATATTTAGGTACGGCTATTAGCGGAAAGCCGGCACAATCGATTGTAAAGGCAGGGCTTTCCCATGTACCTGAAGGACGTCGCGTTTTCTCAAATATGACGGTAGAGGAAAATTTGGAACTTGGTGCTTATTTACGGTCTGACCGTGAAGCTATAAAAAAGGATTTAAATCATGTATTTGAATTATTTCCACGCCTGTTAGAGCGACGCAAGCAGCTTTCTGGGACTTTATCTGGCGGTGAACAGCAAATGCTTGCAATGGGCCGCGCTTTAATGGCTAAGCCGAAGCTGATCATTATGGATGAGCCATCAATGGGTCTAGCCCCGCTTATGGTAAAAAATATCTTCAACATTATTGAAATGGTCAACAAAGAAGGCGTGACGGTACTTCTTGTAGAGCAAAACGCCCATATGGCATTATCCGTCGCCCACCGAGCCTATGTTTTGGAAACAGGCAAAATCGTCCTGACAGGTTCAGCAAAAGAACTGCAGGAAAGCGATGAAGTAAGAGCCGCTTATTTGGGCGGATTATAAAATGATAAAAGTCCGCTACTTTCAAATTGAAAATAGCGGACCTTTTATTATTAGGACTCCTAGAAAGGTTACCAAACGATCTTATCCTCTTCCGGATATTTGAATGTAAGCTCCACTTCATGGAATGACTGCTTTGAAATGCTTGTTACTCCTGAAAGCTGTTGAATGAGTACTTTATATGTCTCATCCTCTGTCAGAAAGCGCAGAGCGAACGAGGTAATATGTGCTGCACGTTCCTCTTTAGTTAATGATAAATACTCCAAATTTAAAATATCAACATACTGCGGTGCATAATGATGGAACAATGGAGATTTTGTATGAAGCCTCGTTAAAAACGCCACGTAATGCTCCTTTGTCATGAAAGAGGCGATCGCATCAGCAACAAGTGCCTGAAATTTACGAACCGATGTAACAGCGATGCTCCATTCCGAATTATTTATAGTCTGTTTATAAAGAGAAATGAAGTCATTTAATGCCAATGCTGCAAAAATAAGTTCAGGTAATAAAAAATTGACCCGGTAATAAATATTTCGCTCCGGAATAATCGCATTCATTTTCTTTCTTGTCTCTTTATTCATCCCATTTGGCACAAAATCAATATGGTGTTCGCCTTTGGAAGCCTGGCGCATTTTTAAACAAAATGATAATAAGCGCTGCCTTACTCCCTCGTAATGAAAGTATCGCTTTTCTTCCCCGATCACTTCATAAATTGCATGAATCACATCATCTAAATCCCAATAATCCCCACTTACTGTTAATCCTGTTAAGTTTTCAGTTGGTTTAATTGTCAGCATGATGATGCCCCCTTTGCATATAAAGGAACGTTCAAAACATGGGAACAGTACTTACTGTTTTGGTGTGTAGTTCAGTAATTGGAACAGTTCATTTTTTTCTTTATCTGTAAGGTCACGCCACTGTCCGACTTTTAAATTGCCGATATGAATATTCATAATACGAATGCGTTGTAATCGCTGTACCGAATAGCCAAGTGCAGAACACATACGGCGAATTTGGCGATTTAACCCTTGCTCTAAAATAATTTTAAACACTTTTGAGGAAACTTTTTCTACGCGGCAAGGTAATGTCGTTGTATCTAAAATTTCCACACCCGAGCCCATATCATGGATGAATTGATCAGTAATCGGCTTGTCCACCTGTACTACATATTCCTTTTCATGGTGGTTTTCTGCCCGTAAAATTTCGTTGACGATATCTCCGTCATTTGTAAGAAGCAGTAATCCCTCTGAATCTTTATCGAGACGTCCGATATGGAAAATACGCAGCGGATGGTTTATAAAATCCACCACATTTCCTTCGATATGCTTTTCCGTTGTACTTGTAATCCCTACAGGTTTGTTCAATACGATATATACTAGTTCTTCCTGTCGTTTTACAGGCTTACCATCAACTAATACTTCATCACCTGTTTCAACTTGGCTGCCGTTTGTCGCTACAATCCCATTGATTTTTACACGGCCGTCTTCTACCCATTTATCTGCACCGCGACGTGACACGATGCCTGTTTCTGCTAAAAATTTATTGATTCTCATAATTTTTCACCTACTAATAGAATATCCTCAGTATACAGAGTTTATCTGTACTTTTGTAATACTTCATTCGAAATGACACTTAAATATAGAATGAATAAACCTATCTTTACTGGAATTTACCCGTTTTATACATTTTTATTATAGTATTCTCTCTATTTTCAGTATAACAGAGTGGAGAATAATAAAATAATCAGAAAATTGTAGTTTAATATTTGAAATGATTCCATTTTTCTGACAATATAGTAGATGAAGATACCTCTCACAGAAGAGTGAGCTTTACAGCATGGATTTCATCATGGCCTTTTTATGAGAAGGTATGGTCACCATAATTTGTGCAAAGGGGAGAGATTTCAATGGCAGCAGTGTATCAAAATCCAAACACGGATGGCGCATTAGTAAATTTCAAGGAGCGTTACGACAACTTTATCGGTGGTAAATGGACACCGCCAGTAAAAGGGGAGTACTTCGACAATATTACCCCTGTAACTGGTAAAGTGTTTACCCAAGTTGCGCGCTCTACGGAAGAAGATATCGAGCTTGCTTTAGATGCAGCCCATGCGGCAAAGGATGCCTGGGGTAAGACATCGGCAACTGAACGCTCGAATATTTTACTGAAAATTGCAGATCGTATGGAACAAAATTTAGAAATGCTGGCCGTTGCAGAAACTTGGGATAACGGTAAGGCAGTACGCGAAACTTTGAATGCAGATTTACCTTTGGGCATTGATCACTTCCGCTATTTTGCGGGTGCTTTACGCGCACAGGAAGGGTCTCTTAGCCAGATTGATGAAAATACAGTGGCCTATCACTTCCATGAGCCGATTGGTGTCGTTGGACAAATTATTCCATGGAACTTCCCGTTACTGATGGCTGTCTGGAAATTGGCACCTGCTTTAGCTGCAGGAAACTGTGTCGTATTAAAGCCGGCTGAGCAAACACCAGCATCCATTTTAGTACTTGTTGAGCTGATTGAAGATTTACTTCCTCCAGGTGTGCTTAATGTTGTGAATGGCTTCGGTTTGGAAGCAGGAAAGCCGTTAGCTTCAAATCCGCGCATTGGGAAAATAGCGTTTACCGGTGAGACGACGACAGGTCGACTTATTATGCAATATGCATCACAAAATCTGATTCCGGTTACTTTGGAATTGGGCGGTAAATCACCGAACATTTTCTTCGAAGACATTATGGATGCAGATGATGCATTTTTGGATAAAGCGGTGGAAGGCTTTGTATTATTCGCTTTAAACCAAGGTGAAGTATGTACATGTCCTTCTCGTGCACTTATTCAGGAATCGATTTACGAGAAATTTATGGAACGAGTATTAAAGCGCGTTGAAGCAATTAAAACAGGTAACCCTTTAGATACAGATACAATGATGGGTGCTCAAGCATCATCAGAACAAATGGAGAAAATCCAATCTTATTTACAAATCGGTAAAGAAGAAGGCGCGGAATGCTTAATCGGCGGAGAGAAAAATGATTTAGGCGGCGATTTTGCAGACGGTTACTATATTAAGCCGACTGTATTTAAAGGTCATAATAAAATGCGTATTTTCCAAGAGGAAATTTTCGGTCCGGTTGTTGCTGTAACAACATTTAAAACGAAAGAAGAAGCATTGGAAATCGCAAATGATACATTATACGGGTTGGGATCGGGTGTTTGGACACGTGATATGAATACAGCTTACCGTTTTGGCCGCGGCATTCAGGCAGGCCGTGTGTGGACGAACTGCTACCATGCATATCCGGCACATGCAGCATTCGGCGGCTATAAGATGAGTGGTGTTGGACGTGAAAACCATAAGATGATGTTAAGCCACTATCAACAGACGAAAAACCTGTTAGTCAGCTATGATGAAAACCGCTTAGGCTTCTTCTAAGAGAGGGGGGTGCAAAATTTGGTTGAACGCGTTAAAGCAACCGAGGCAGCACTGCAATTGATCGAGAAGTTGAAAGAACGCCACGGACCTGTTATGTTCCACCAATCGGGAGGCTGCTGTGATGGTTCTTCTCCAATGTGTTATCCGGATGGCGATTTAATTATCGGCAACCAGGATATACTGCTTGGTCATATTGGTGGAAGTCCATTTTATATGCACAAAAACCAATATGATTATTGGAAGCATACCCAGATCATTATTGATGTCGTCGATGGACGTGGTGGAATGTTTTCGTTGGAAGGCGTTGAAGGAAAGCGCTTTTTATCTAGATCACGGGCCTTCACAAAAGAAGAGCTTGATGAGCTTCAAGTATAATGTTGTTAGAGGGGAATGCTGGTTAACAATCAGCATTCCTCTTTTTTGTAGAAGAAAAGCAAAATTTTTTCACTTCAAAAATTTAGGCGTATAATCAGAAGGAGGAGTGTGAACTGATGGATCAAACAACCTTTATACAATTACTAAAAAATAATAACGAGCGGATGGAGCTGTTTTTCGGAGCAGATATTCAAAGCAATGCCCTGATACCGTTAGCTGTACAATTTACATTTTCACGTGAAACATTCAATGGTCCTTTATTCGAGAAAAATGTAAAAGGTATACATAGTCAAAAGTCGAAGCAATCATTTTTCGAGTTTTTCTCTACACCATCAAATAAATCAGTTTTAACGTATAAAATGTTAGGACATTTCGTTTTGCATCCGCAGCCTGAACAGGAGCTTCATCGAGTAAGGTCCAATGAAAAGGCATTATTGAGTGCAGGGTTTAAAAGCAGCGGATATTTACGCATTGCAGCCCTTTTTTTAACGGACGAAGCACATGCAAAAAAAGCGAAAATTTTACATGATGAGATGAAAAAGCATCATTACTTCCTGACAGGAAAAGATGATATCCCCTACGCGGTTTTATTGACAAAGAAGCAAAGTAATCCAGTTAATCTTGCCGAAACAATGCGGAAATACTATGATGCACTGCACAGCGAAGGATTTAAAAACGGTGATGCCCTGCAGGCAATGACTCAGCTATTGTCATTATATGATGAAGAATTTCAGCCTGTATTGACTGAATATGTAGTTGCGATGAGGCAGTCATTTATAAATAGTGGTGTGAAAGTGGAGAGAAGATTTTATCCGTATTTAGCGTTGCTTGCTGTAGCAGGCGCTACATCAGAAGTTGTCGATGAAATTGTAGAAATGGAAAGGATGCTCGTCAAACTTTCGATGTTTATGGGGATGCAAGCGTATGCTTTAATGGTCGCTGTACAATTTGTGCTGGAAAATTTGATTGAAAATGATACATTATCTGATTTCAACGATAGTTTATTATTTATGCAGGCTCTTACAATGAGCGATTATATAGGAGATTTACCATTTCTATTGGCAATTGATATTCTCGATATAATTTTTTAAATTGGGTAAACAATAGTGAGGAGTGAATTAAATGAAAAAGACAAAATTATGGATTAATGGTCAATGGGAAAGTACCAATGATACAACTGAGTTAACAGCACCTTATACGGGAGAAGTACTTGCAAATGTAGCAAAAGCGACGGCAGCAGATGTGGAGCGTGCAATTGAAGGTGCCCATCAAACATTCCAGTCATTCAAAAAAACGACTGCTTATGAACGTGCGGAAATTTTATACAAAGTCGTGACGATCATGCGGGAACGTAAACAGGAGCTTGCAAAAATATTGGCGGATGAAGCGGCAAAACCTATTTCAGCGGGTATTGGCGAAATAGACCGTACGATTGCGACATACCAGTTCGCAGCAGAAGCGGCAAAACAAAGTACAGGCGAAACGATTCCGCTGGATGCAGCACCAGGTGTAAAAGACAGAATCGGCTATACGAAGCGAGTTCCATTAGGCGTAGTTTCTGCGATTACACCGTTTAATTTTCCATTTAACCTCGTAGCCCATAAATTAGGTCCGGCCTTTGCTGTGGGGAATACAGTTGTATTAAAGCCTGCATCCCAAACCCCGTTAAGTGCACTTGTGATGGCGGAAATCTTCAAAGAAGCAGGTTTACCGGATGGTGCATTGCAAATTGTGACGGGCAGTGGCGGTGAATTGAGCGAAACACTTGTAACACATCCGCTTGTAAAAAAAGTGACATTTACAGGTAGTGGTGCGGTTGGCCTAAAAATTAAAGAAAAAGTCGGTTTGCGGAAAATTACACTGGAACTTGGTTCAAATGCGGCACTTATTGTAGAACCTTCAACACCGCTTGAAAAAATTATGAAGCGTGGTGTAGGCGGTGCATTTGGATTTGCCGGACAAGTATGTATTTCATTGCAGCGCATTTATGTTCATACTTCGATTTATGATGCATTTACAAAATTATTTGTTGAAGAGACAAAGAAACTGGCTGTAGGGGACCCGCATGATGAAAAAACGGATGTGAGTGCCATGATTCATCCGGATGAAGTTAGCCGTATAAAAAACTGGATTGAAGAGGCGAAACAGCAAGGTGCAACGGTTGCAACAGGAGCTGAATTTACAGAGCGCACATGCTCTCCAACGGTCATGACGAATGTAAAAGCTGATATGAGAATTGTTTGTGAAGAGACGTTTGCGCCAATTGTATCGATTGTGCCGTATGAAACGCTGGACGAGGCTATTGCCCTTGTAAACCAATCAGAGCTTGCGTTAAATGCCGGGATTTACACAAATGTATTAACAGATGCGATGAAAGCTGCCGAAGAGATTGAAGCAGGCGCAGTCATCATTAATGATATTCCGACATTCCGTGTAGACAATATGCCGTATGGAGGCGTCAAAATGAGCGGATACGGTAAAGAAGGCATTAAGTATGCAGTAGAAGAAATGACCGATTTAAAATTTATTACAATGAAGTTGAATTATGAATAGTTTGTACTAGCACTTCCATCTTCTGAATAGTAACATGGAGTGTAGTTTAGAAAGGAGGAAGATTATGAAAAATACTCTGCCGATGAGCTTTTCAAAATCTATCCAAACACGATTAGTACTACCTCCTGATACAAATCACCATCAATCGATATTCGGAGGAAAAGTGTTAGCATATATTGATGAAATTGCGGCGATTGCTGCAATGAAACATTGCCAAGGTGAAGTCGTTACTGCTTCTTTTGACTCAGTGGATTTCGTATCCTCTGCCTATGCAGGTGACATGATCGAGTTGGAAGCTGTTGTATCTGGGACAGGTCGTACTTCGATGGAAGTATATGTACGGGTTGTATCAAGAAATATTAAGACAGGTGCAAAGAAACTAACGACGGAATCTTTCGTAACGATGGTTGCAATTGATGAAAACGGCAAGCCGAAAGAAGTACCGGGTGTAGAGCCGGAGACCGATTTTGAGCGGCATTTATTTGAAACAGGCCCGATTCGTCAGGAACACCGAAAACAAAAGCGAGCATTATCAAAAAAACGCCGTGCATAAAAATAGGTTTGGGACAGTAGTAGAAGTAATATTTTTAATAAGAGGAAAAGCCGTATTAAAAAACGGATATTTTATAAAATTGATTGGAATGGAGGGCGACTCCTGCGGGAATAGCACGACGCCTGAGACTTAAGAACAAAAGCTAAGAGCACCACGTCCTGTGGCAACGCTTTTGTGACCAACATCGTGTTGGCCTCACGCCGTGCCCGCGGAAAGCGTCCCGGAATGGAAATTAATTTTTAACGCTCAGCAAAAAACGCCGTGCTTAGAAAAAAGGATATCAAAGGCAAAAAGCCAGTTGATATCCTTCCTTTTATTTATGAAATTTAATCATGCAGTTCCTGAACAATGTGAAGCAATGAATCCGATGATGTTAACACATTGTTTGTTGTATGTGTCAAACCGGTAATAACAGATGAAATGGCATGAATGTCCTCATTCGTGTTTTCGTATTGCTTTTTAATACCATGCACTGCTTCCGTAATGGATGTAAAGGAATCCGCCAAGCTTTTTTGCGTATCGACACTCATTTTTACTTGCTCATCAACACTTGAAACAGAATCGGACATTTGTGAAATGCTAAGTTCTGTTTCTTTAATTAAATGAGAAACGTTTTGTACCGCATTTTTAGTTTCTTCAGCAAGCTTTCGGACTTCATCTGCGACTACTGCAAATCCTTTCCCGTGTTCACCTGCACGTGCTGCTTCAATAGATGCATTTAATGCAAGCAAGTTTGTCTGATCAGCAATGCCTGTTACTAATCCTACAATTTCGGCAATTTTCTTAGACGATTGACGCAGTTTAACCATGGAAGACTCCAATGTGTCTACACGATCCAAAATGTTTGTCATGATTGCTGTCTGGTTAATTAAATACGTAGTCCCTGTCGTTGATTTATTTTCTGTTTCAGCTACTAAATTTAATCCTTGAGTAGTATTGGAAGCAATCTCTTCCGACTGGGCCGCAATTTCCTCTAATGATACATTTGTCTGATCACTAATCTGCGTTAACTCTTGGGCAGTGTGCTGAATTCGCTCTACAATTCTGGATTTCATTTCCGAACTTTCAGTACGAATGCGTTGTTCTTCTTTTTCGTATGCTTCAATTACAAGCTGCTGCTCGAAGTTAATGAGTTTTGAGAAAGCATTAATTGCTTTAGCCATTTCTTTATTCGACATTTCGAGTTCACTTATAAAGTCGATGAAAGTTGTCGTTAGCGACTGGAATGAAGCAATATACCACTTTGATTGCAGACCGATTTTTACATGCACTTGTGCAATTGTTTGACGATCTTCAATATAACGTGAATCGATATTGCAATTGAACATTGCTCCTATATGCTTTGTTAATGTGCCTTTAAGGCGCTCCATTCGAGCTGAGCTTCCTATAATGTCTACAAGCTCAGGACTTAAACTAATCGCACTGTAAAACTGTTCTACCATTACCGGAACAAGTTGTTGTGCAAAAGGTTCAAGCTGCTTAATTACTGCCAAATCCTCTTTCGTTAATTTTAGCAGTTGAAGTTGTTTATGTAAGGTAGGATAGTTCGAAACATCCAGATTTACTTGCTGTGCATAATTAGCTATATCAAAATAAGGCTTGTTTGAAACTTTTGTTGCTCTTGAAAACAGAATACCCATGTTCTTCCTCGTTTCATGTATTATTAAATAATACTATTTTACTGTTTATATCGGTTGAAATCATTAAATTTCTATAAAGATAAAAAATTTACAGTAATTTGTATTTAAGGTAATATAATAACTAATTTAAATGGGTGCAGTAAATAATGAAAGGCGTTGTAATAATGAAATTTCATAAAGGGCGTTTAAAATATGTTTTACCCTTGTCACTCGGGGTGGCGATCGCATCATATATTATGCTAGTAAACAATTACGCTGAAGTAGGCGACCGTGATCGGATTTTAATAGTAATTGGAGCAACCATCTTAACGGCTGTTATTTCATATTTCTTATTTCCTCAAGAAGGGGACAACCCGAAAGATAGAGGCCCATACTGACTAAATATAGATGTCACTTAGAAATCTCGAAATAAAAATTCGGGATTTTTGTTCTCTCTATGAAACTTTTATGAATATTATCCGTAAATAAGCTAATAAACTAAAGTGAGGTTGATAACAAATGGAATCAAAATGGTCAAAAATTATCATTCATGCCAGTGCATTCTTTGCGCCGTTCCTAGTACCGATTCTGTTTTTCTTAATAAGTTCTGAGGATGAAGTAAAGCGAACAGCAATCCAAGCATTGCTTTTCCAGATTGTATTCGGGATTTTAATAGCGATTGCAGGAGTTCTTTCTGTGGTGTTAATTGGTTTACCATTCCTGTTAGTATTTTTCGCTATTTTCTGGATTGCCCCGATCATCGGTATTGTAAAAGCATTATCAGATCAGCACTGGAATTATCCAATTGTCGGTCGCTGGGTATAATTTATCCTCAATTTGGCAAAATTCATAAAAGCGGTAAGGTTTGTTTAAATACACCTTATCGCTTTTTTTACATAAATAGGGATTTGTTGATGTAAAAATAGGGAAACCTAAAGCAAGAGTGATTAGTTGCATTTCAAAAAATAAATATTGTATATTTAAGTCAAAGATAGTCAAAGTCAGTTGATGAGAGGTGAGAGACAGCATGAGGAATATATCTGACATAATTGAAGGGTATTTGAAGGAAGTTATTGAATTAGAGGGACAGGGACATATTGAAATAAAGCGAAATGAATTGGCAAAGCAATTTGCCTGTGCCCCTTCCCAAATCAATTACGTTATCAATACGCGTTTCACGACCGAGCATGGCTATTATGTAGAGAGTAAGCGGGGTGGTGGCGGTTATATTCGGATTTTGCGTGTAACAATCCACTCGAAGAAAAATTTGCTTGACGAAATGGAAACACAAATAGGTAACGCCATTGCCCAAACTAATGCTGAGCGTATTATTTTCCGTTTATTGGATGAGGATATCATTACAGAACGTGAAGCAAGCATTATGAAGGCCGCTTTAGATCGTGTCACATTACAGGTAGCTTTGCCGTTGCGTGATCAGCTGAGAGCACGCATTATGCATGCAATGCTACAAACGATTTCTTTTGAAAAGTAGAGGTGGATTATTATGATATGTGAGCATTGTAAACAGCGTCACGCTAATGTAACCGTTACTCAAGTTCACAATGGTCAAAAAGTCGAGCGTCATTACTGTGAAGTATGTGCCACTCAATTTCATCCATTTCAATTTGATGTAAATGAAGAGCCTGCATCTCTTCAGCAGCTTATTTCAAATTGGTTCAATTTTGTACCTGTGAATGCCAAGAAAGAAAGCACGACAACGAATACAGCCAGCCCAAAATCCTGTCCCTCCTGCGGTTTTACGTACCGACAGTTTTTAAAACAGGGCAAATTCGGATGCGGTCAATGTTATGAAACATTCAGCGAGCAATTACCACAGCTGCTTGAACGTCTTCAGGCAGGTACTCAGCATGTGGGGTACATGGAAGAAGGACCTTCAAAGGAAAAAGTAGAACAGCAAATCCAGGAGCTCCGAACAACCCTGCAGCAAGCAATTGCGGAAGAGCGATTTGAAGATGCAGCTTCCATACGTGATGAAATTAGGGAATTGGAAAGTAAAATAAAACAGGAAGGTGAGGGGAACGCATGAACATCGAGCATTTTTTAACGAATGCCAGTCCCAGCTGGATGCAGCACGAAAGCGATTCAGATATCGTCATTAGCACACGCATTCGGCTTGCTCGTAATATTGCCAATACTCGATTTCCGATTAGTTTTACAGAACAGGAAGCACAACTGATCGAAGAAAAAATGATGCAGTCATTATTGTCTTCGTATGATAATCCGTATCAGTTTTCCTATTTCCAAATAAAAGATATGCCGGTTTTACAACGCCAAATTTTAGTGGAGAAGCATTTGATCAGCCCAAATTTGGCCCGAAGAAAAAAAATTGGATCATTTTTTTTAACAAAAGATGAATCCATTAGCATATTAGTAAATGAAGAGGATCATATTCGCATACAAAGTCTTACGCAAGGGATGAATCTAAAAGAGGCTTTTGATAAGGCTCGTAATATTGACCGCTACTTAAGTAAGTCAATTACGTATGCATATGAAGACCGCTATGGTTATTTGACAAGTTGCCCAACAAATGTCGGAACAGGGCTTCGAGCATCTGTCATGCTACATTTACCAGCACTCACAATGATGAAACAGATGAACCCGTTAATTCAGATGATGACAAGGTTAGGAATGGTTGTGAGGGGTATATATGGAGAAGGCAGTGAAAATTTAGGGAATATTTATCAAATATCGAACCAGATCACATTAGGTAAGTCAGAAGAAACAATTTTACAGGAGCTTCAGGAAGTTGTGGAGCAGGTAATCAAAAAGGAAGAGCTTGCACGCAAAAATTTATTGATGCGCGCCCCCTCAGTGTTGGAAGATCGCTTAAGCCGTTCACTTGGTACTTTAAAGTACGCAAAAATTTTAACGAGTGAAGAAGCAGCAAGCTGTTTATCAAATGTGCGTCTTGGGGTAAGTTTAGGATTATTAGAAGCAATTTCACAGCGTAAACTAAATGAGTGCATGCTTATTATGCAACCTGGACTCATTCAGCAATATATTGGTACTACGTTACAACCGGCAGAGCGCGACATGTATCGTGCGAAGCTGTTGCAAGAAAAGTTAAACGAGCAAGATGAAGCTACAAACAATGGGGAAAAAGGAGAGGATTTTCTATGATGTTTAATCGATTCACACAACGTGCTCAGAAGGTATTACAACTTGCTCAAGAAGAGGCCATTCGTCTTAAGCATAAAGAAATTGGAACAGAACATATTTTACTTGGCTTAATTCGTGAAGGGGGCGGAATTGCCGCTAAAGCTTTGGAAGCAATTAATATTAGCCCTCAAATGATCGAGACTGGCATTGAGGAACTCGTTGGAAAAGGCACAGAAGATGTAGGACCTATCGTACATTACACACCGCGTGCTAAAAAGGTAATCGAACTTTCATTGGATGAATCGAGGAAATTAGGGCATGCCTATGTCGGAACAGAGCATATTTTATTAGCTTTAATTCGTGAAGGTGAAGGGGTTGCTGCCCGCGTATTGGCGAATACAGGTGTAAGCATCAATAAAGCACGCCAACAAGTTTTACTGTTATTAGGCAACAATGACTCAAACAGCAGCGGTAATTCAAGCATGACGCAAACAGTCAATACACCAACGCTTGATAGTTTAGCCCGAGATTTAACAGCGGTAGCCCGAGAAGGTTCACTTGACCCGGTTATCGGCCGCTCAAAAGAAATTACACGTGTTGTGGAAGTATTGTCACGCCGGACAAAAAATAACCCGGTACTAATCGGGGAACCAGGTGTCGGTAAAACGGCTATTGCAGAAGGTTTGGCTCAGCAAATCATCAATAATGAAGTACCGGAAACACTGCGCGATAAACGTGTAATGACACTTGATATGGGTACAGTTGTTGCAGGCACGAAATATCGTGGGGAATTTGAAGACCGTCTGAAAAAAGTGATGGATGAAATTCGCCAGGCCGGCAATATTATTTTATTCATCGATGAGCTTCATACATTAATCGGTGCAGGTGGTGCGGAAGGTGCAATTGATGCTTCGAATATCTTGAAACCATCATTGGCACGTGGCGAACTGCAATGTATCGGTGCGACAACATTGGATGAGTACCGCAAATATATCGAAAAAGACGCGGCATTAGAACGTCGTTTCCAACCGATTCAAGTTGATGAACCATCTGTTGAAGAAACAATCCAAATTATTAATGGTTTACGTGATCGCTATGAAGCACACCACCGTGTGAAAATTTCGGATGAAGCGGTAGAAGCGGCAGCCAAATTATCTGATCGCTACATTTCAGATCGCTTCTTACCCGATAAGGCAATTGACTTAATTGATGAGGCTGGTTCAAAAGTGCGCTTACGCTCTTATACTGTTCCACCTAATTTAAAAGAGTTGGAAGATAAATTGGAAGGCATCAAGTCTGAAAAGAATGCCGCTGTTTCTGGACAGGAATTTGAAAAAGCTGCTGCATTGCGCGATACAGAGCAGAAGCTGAAACAAGAGCTTGAACAACTGAAAAAAGAGTGGAAAGAAAAACAAGGTAAAGAAGAGTCTACAGTATATGTAGATGATATCGCGCAAGTGGTAGCGATGTGGACGGGAATTCCTGTTTCGAAAATTGCACAGGCCGAATCTGCGAAGTTATTAAACCTTGAAGAAGAACTACACAAACGTGTAGTTGGTCAGGGTGAAGCGGTAGAGGCAATCTCACGTGCTATCCGTCGTGCCCGTGCAGGCTTAAAAGATCCGAAACGACCAATCGGTTCATTTATCTTCCTTGGACCTACAGGTGTAGGTAAAACGGAACTGGCACGAGCACTTGCTGAAGTAATGTTCGGTGATGAAGATGCAATGATCCGTGTAGATATGTCCGAGTATATGGAAAAACATTCGACTTCTCGTTTAGTCGGTTCACCTCCAGGTTATGTTGGATTTGAAGATGGGGGCCAATTAACAGAGAAAGTCCGTCGTAAACCATATTCGGTTGTACTGTTGGATGAAATCGAAAAAGCGCATCCGGATGTATTCAACATCTTATTACAAGTGTTGGAAGACGGCCGCTTAACAGATTCAAAAGGCCGTGTGGTCGATTTCCGCAATACAGTAGTCATTATGACATCGAATGTCGGGGCAGATGCCTTGAAATACCGCAAACATGTAGGATTCAGTGCTGGTGTAAATGCATCGAAAGAGAAAGACATGAAGAGCACAATGCTGGAAGAACTGAAAAAGGCGTTCCGCCCAGAGTTCTTAAACCGTATTGATGAAATGATCGTGTTCCATTCATTGGAAAAGGATCACTTAAAAGAAATCGTATCATTAATGGCGAACTCTTTAACGAAGCGTCTAAAAGAGCAGGATATCGAACTGCAGCTTACCGATGCGGCGCTTGTGAAAATTTCGGAAGAAGGCTATGATCCGCAATATGGTGCGCGTCCACTACGCCGTGCATTACAAAAACATGTGGAAGACCGCTTATCCGAAGAGCTGTTAAAAGGTACATTGGATAAGACGCAAACAGTTGTACTTGACTATGCAGATGATGAGTTTGTCGTACGTACACAAGAAAAAGTAGCAACGAATTAATAAACCAGACGAGGCGGGATAGCTCCTGCTTCGTCTTTTTTTTAGATTATCATTTAAGGGATTGGAGCAATTGTAAGCTAAATGCTCCGGTCACAAGCGCCAAATTTAAAGTAATGCAGAATTGGGCTGAAAGGCTGTACGAAAAAGAATATTGAGGACGGAATAGTGGGTATTCGATTTTATTTCATGTACAATTATAAGAACAAACATTCGAAGGAGCTAGCAAAATGGCAAAAAAGAAGTCTAAATTTATGTGCAGCAGCTGTGGCTATGAAGCGGCAAAATGGATGGGGCGCTGTCCTGGCTGTGGTGAATGGAATACGATGAATGAAGAAGTGGAGGTCATCACTAAAGGGCCGCGTGGTGCGTTCCAGCATTCTACAACTGCGACAAAGGCAACACCTATTATCCAGGTGGAAGTACAGGAAGAAACGCGTATTGCTACAGAAATGAATGAGTTTAACCGTGTACTTGGAGGGGGTATTGTACCTGGTTCACTAGTGCTGATAGGCGGTGATCCGGGTATCGGGAAGTCAACATTACTACTGCAAGTATCCGCGCTGCTTTCCAATCAGGGAAAACGTGTTTTATATATTTCCGGTGAGGAATCTGTACGTCAGACGAAGCTGCGTGCAGAGCGTTTAGGTGTACATACGCCGGAACTTTATATTTACTCGGAAACGAATCTGGAGTTTTTAAATCAAACAATCGATGAGGTACAGCCGAAATTTGTTATTGTCGATTCGATTCAAACGGTACACCATCCGGAAGTGACAAGCGCACCAGGCAGCGTGTCGCAAGTACGTGAATGTACAGCAGAACTGATGCGTATTGCAAAAACGAAAAATATCGCTATTTTCCTTGTAGGCCACGTGACAAAAGAAGGGCAGATTGCCGGTCCGCGTATTTTGGAACATATGGTAGATACGGTGCTTTACTTTGAAGGGGAACGCCACCATAACCACCGGATTTTACGCAGTCAGAAAAACCGTTTTGGTTCTACAAATGAAATTGCGATTTTTGAGATGCTCCAAGGAGGATTAAAGGAAGTATTGAATCCATCCGAGCTGTTTTTACAGGAGCGTTCCCAAGGTGCCCCCGGTTCAACGATCGTTGCATCGATGGAAGGGACTCGTCCAATCTTGGTGGAAATTCAGTCGCTTGTTACGCCAACGAGTTTCAATTATCCGAAGCGTATGGCAACGGGGGTCGATCAAAATCGTGTCCAGCTATTAATGGCCGTACTGGAAAAACGTATGGGTATGATGCTTCAGGCACAGGACGCCTATATTAAAGTTGCCGGCGGCGTGAAGCTGGATGAGCCGGCGATTGATTTAGCTGTATTAACAAGTATCGTTTCAAGCTTTAAAGATCAGACAGTACGTCCGACAGACTGCTTTATCGGGGAAGTAGGATTAACTGGTGAAGTACGCCGTGTTTCAAGAATTGAACAGCGTGTACAGGAAGCGGCAAAGCTAGGATTTAAACGTGCCTTTATTCCAGCCTCCAATATTGGGGGCTGGGAATTCCCGCCGGACATTCAAATCGTTGGCGTCGAAACAATCAGTGATGCACTCCGTGAATCTTTCCAGAATTTATAGAAATACGTTTTTAGTAATGAGTAAAAAAGAGGCATGAAAAGTGAACATACTTTTCATGCCTCTTTATAATTAAGCTTTTACCGTTTTTTCTTTCTTTAAAAATGCTTCTCTTGTAAAAATGCCAAAAGGCTTTCCAATCGGCAGGAAGTTGAAGCCGAAATGCTTGTTCAGTACATTGGCCCCCGCACCGTAAAATGATAAAAGAGCAATGATTAACTCAGAGTAAGCTGCTAGTAAATGCATACCGTGCTCCATAATTCCAAATGAGCTTAATGCCAGACCGATAAATAAGAAGTCGATCATTACGAAAATGGAGAATAGAACTTTATTTGTTTCAGCTGCACCAATCGTCATAAATAGGGTAAAGATTAAATAACCTAAATACACAACACCGAGCTGAGTTGTATCAGCGGATGCCTGTAATGTTTCACCAAATACACCGGCTTGAACGAACCAGCTCATACCTACACCCATCCAGAATAAACCGTATGCGCCGAATGCAGTCGTACCAAAAGTATTATTATGCTTGGAATCTAATACAGATGCATAAAATTGTGCAATACCCCCTAGAAATATTGCCCAAGGAATAATCAAACCTAAGCCTTCTGTCCAGCCTAATTTTTGAGTGGAAGCAACAAATGTTACAATCGCCAAGCCGAATAAACCAATTGCAGACGGGTCAGCAGTAGAAATTTTTACTTCTTTTACAGTATTCAAAACGTATTCTCCTCTTCTAAGTTGAAATTTTCTATTATAGTAGAATAATATCTACATTAAGTTGATTAAACTATAGATAGTGAGAATTTAGATTGAAGTACGTCATATTTGAATTAATATTGTGTAAATCTAACTAAAAAAAATAGGGAATAAGCTTAAAAAATGGGTAAAATCCTAATATTGGAATGTAGTTGGCGATTGTGATTTATTTGACTTGCTTTTGGTACCTGTGCTTCGCATGAATGAAACTTTAGATGTATAATTATTAATTGGAGGTGAAACAAATGTTGAAGAAAATAATTCAAGTAGCATTTTTATTTATCGGTGGAGCATTAGGCCTTATTTTCTTACCGCCCTTATATGCATTCATGAACTTATCATCCAATCCTTGGCTTAATAATCCATACTTCAGTGTTGCGATAGGTGCTGCTTTGTTATTCGTTTTATCTTTTGCATTATCTGATTACTTTGTAAAATTGATTACTTGGTTAGAAGAGGTATTATTCAAATTACCGGCAGCGGATTTACTGTTTGGTACGATCGGTCTAATCGTAGGACTGTGTGTAGCAACATTGGTCGGTGTCGCAATCAATCAAATGAACATTCCCGTTATTACTGCTGTTGTACCTGCTATTTTATCCATTGTTCTTGGCTATCTCGGCTTCCGGCTCGGTTTCAGTAAACGGGATGAGCTGTTGCAGATATTTTCCGGGAAATCCACGAAAAAGCGTCAAAGTGACGGGTCTGTAAAGGAAGTTCAGGAGCAGTATAAATTACTTGATACGAGTGTCATTATCGATGGCCGTATTGCCGATATTTCTGCAACAGGCTTTGTTGAAGGGATTCTGGTCGTTCCCCAGTTTGTATTGACAGAACTCCAGCATATTGCGGATTCATCTGATACATTGAAGCGTACACGCGGTCGCAGAGGTCTGGATATTTTAAAACGTCTTCAGGACGAACGTGCTTCGAAGGTACTTATTACAGAAGTTGATTTTGAAGATGTATCTGAAGTGGACTTGAAGCTGGTTCGCTTAGCAAAAAACATGAGTGCTCAAATATTGACGAATGATTTCAACTTAAATAAAGTTTGTGAACTGCACCGTGTACAAGTATTGAATATTAATGATTTGGCAAATGCAGTGAAACCGGTCGTTATTCCGGGTGAAGATATGCAAGTCGTTGTCATTAAAGACGGAAAAGAACACAATCAAGGTGTTGCGTATTTAGATGACGGAACAATGATTGTCGTAGAAGGCGGACGTAGCTATATTGGACAGGCGATTACAGTTACGGTAACAAGCGTACTTCAAACATCAGCAGGGCGAATGATTTTCGCCAAGCCAAAAGAGAATTAGGATGTGAAGCATTTTGCGTTATGAAGTCGTTTTGCCGGCAGCAGGAAGCGGAAAGCGCATGGGCGCCGGACAAAATAAATTATTTTTAAACTTAATGGATAAACCAATTTTAATTCATACACTTCTTGTTTTTGAACAAGATGAAAACTGTACGGGAATTTGGCTTGCAGTAAAAGATGGGGAACGGCTATTTATTCAGTCGCTCATCGAAAAATATAATATTGCAAAAGTAAAAGGTATGCCTACAGGTGGTGAAGAACGCCAACATTCAGTGCATGCATGCATAAAAGAGATGCGTGCAGTGGATGTTGTCCTTGTTCACGACGCTGCACGTCCTTTTATTACAATTCCGAAGATTACCGAGCTTGCAAAAGTTGCTTATGAAAAAGGGGCAGCTATTGCAGGGGTTCGGGCAAAGGATACAATGAAGATCGTCCATAATGGCCTAATTAAAGAAACGGTTGACCGTGAGTCTTTATGGATGGTTCAAACACCGCAAGCGTTCCGTTACGATCTACTGGCTGAAGCTGAGGACGTAGCCGAAAAATCAGGTTTTTTAGGAACGGATGAAGCGATGCTCGTGGAGCGTTTAGGGCATGATATTCATATTGTGGAATGCAGTTATGAAAATGTAAAAATGACAACGCAGGAAGATCTGGTTTTTGGAGAAGCTATTCTAAATCAACGAAAATAGAAGCTATCTAAAAAAGAAAACAGGTTTGCGGCGCTTTTTCCGGGCAAATTGATTATACTAATGATAATGAGATTAGCAGAAAGAAGGTGAAGGCTAGTTTACTTTGTAGGCTAGCAACAATATGTTTCGAATTGGACAAGGATTTGACGTTCACGAATTTGCAGAAGGACGTCCATTAATTTTAGGTGGTATTACAATTCCTCATGAGCGCGGCTTAGTAGGTCATTCGGATGCCGATGTACTTTTACATACAGTAACAGATGCGGCATTGGGTGCAATTGGTGAAGGGGATATCGGCCGTCACTTCCCTGATACGGACCCGGAGTGGAAAGATGCCGATTCAGCGAAGCTGCTCGAATACATTTGGAAGATGGTTGAAGAGCGCGGATATAAATTAGGCAATGTGGATTGTACGATTATGGCACAGCGTCCAAAAATGGCTCCATATATTTCACAAATGCAAAACCGAATCGCACAATTATTGAATGCGGAACCTTCGCAAGTAAATGTAAAAGCGACAACAACAGAGAAGTTAGGTTTTGTTGGCCGTGAAGAGGGAATCGCAGCAATGGCAACGATTCTGTTAGTTAAAGCATAAAGAGAAACTTCTATTAGCGGGGGTTTTTTCCATCCCCCTACGGATTGTTAGTTATAAAATTGAGGGCGTGTGTCAAAAATCGGCACACGCTACTTTAATTTAACAACTTACAGTGGTAGAATGGTTAAAGTTTAAAAGACATCTATTGTGCCGATATTGGACAATATAATGTCCGTTCATATACATATAAAAGTAAACTTTTTATATGCGAAAAAGGTCGAGCGTTTTGACGCTAAAATTAGGAGGCAATATTATGACGAAAACAGTTCGCGTTCGTTATGCACCATCGCCAACAGGATTCTTACATATCGGTGGCGCACGTACAGCTTTATTCAATTATTTATATGCAAAACATCACAACGGTACTTTTGTAGTACGTATTGAAGATACAGATATCGAGCGTAATGTAGAGGGCGGGGAAGCTTCTCAACTTGATAACTTACGCTGGTTAGGCATTATGCCGGATGAGTCCATTGATATCGGCGGCCCATATGCACCTTACCGTCAAATGGAGCGTCTTGATATTTATAAAGAACATGCAGAAAAAATGCTGGAAAATGGACAAGCGTATAAATGTTTC
Organism: Solibacillus sp. FSL W7-1464; assembly: GCF_038004425.1. Taxonomy (NCBI): domain Bacteria; kingdom Bacillati; phylum Bacillota; class Bacilli; order Caryophanales; family Caryophanaceae; genus Solibacillus; species Solibacillus sp. FSL W7-1464. The sequence continues at coordinate 3,813,995 of NZ_JBBORC010000001.1, read as the reverse complement.
TGTACTTCAGAAGAGCTAGAAGCATCACGCGAAAAACAAAAAGCACAAGGTGTTGCTGCACCTGCATATGACGGAAAGTGCCGTCATTTAACAGCAGAGGAAGTTGCTGAAAAAGAAGCTGCTGGTATCCCGCACACAATTCGTATGCGTGTTCCTGAGAATGTTACGTATCGGTTCACTGACTTAGTTCGCGGTGAAGTATCGTTCGAATCAAAAGATGTCGGCGACTGGGTACTTGTAAAAGCAAACGGTATCCCAACTTACAATTATGCGGTAGTGCTGGATGACCATTTCATGGAAATTACACATGTATTCCGTGGGGAAGAGCATTTATCAAACACACCAAAACAAATGATGATCTTTGACGCATTCGGATGGGAATATCCGCAATATGGCCATATGACATTAATCGTAAATGAAGAGCGCAAAAAATTATCGAAACGTGATGAGTCGATCATCCAGTTCGTTACACAATATAAAGACCTTGGCTACTTACCTGAAGCGATGTTTAACTTCTTTGCTTTACTTGGCTGGTCACCTGAGGGAGAAGAAGAAATCTTCTCACACGATGAATTTGTAAAGCTGTTTGATGAAAAGCGTTTGTCGAAATCACCATCAATGTTCGATAAAACAAAATTAACATGGATGAACAACCAATATATTAAAAAAATGTCTCATGAAGAGGTAGTTGCTTTAGCATTGCCACATTTGCAAAAAGCAGGTCTGCTTCCGGAAGAGCTATCGGAAGAGCAACGTGCATGGGCTTCTGATTTAATCGCCCTTTACCATGAGCAAATGAGCTTCGGGGCAGAAATCGTAGAATTATCGAGCCTATTTTTCACAGAAGAAATTGCATATGATGAAGAAGCAAACGAAGTGTTAGCGGGTGAAACTGTGCCGGTTGTTATGGCTTCATTTAAAGCTCAATTAGAAGCTTTAGAATCTTTTGATGCCGCTTCAATTAAAGCAGCAATTAAAGCTGTGCAAAAAGAAACGGGCGTAAAAGGTAAAAACCTGTTTATGCCAATCCGTGTTGTGACGACTGGTCAAACACATGGACCGGAATTGCCGAATGCCATCGCTTTAATCGGCAAGGAAAAAGTAATTGCCCGCGTGGAAAAATTTGCAGAGTAATCCATTTTAAAAATTGGGGGCTTTCTTCCTGATTTCCAGAATGGATAAAATGATTGATTTTTCTGAAAATAGATGTAAAATGAATGTAATTCTATAAATGATAGCACGTTGAGAAGGAGAAGTACGCTGCGCACCCCTTATTAGAGAGGATCACCACCGGCTGAAAGTGATCCAGGTTAAGGCAAAGCTGAAATGCACCTTTGAGTATTTAACTGAACTTGAAGTAGGTTAAATCGATTTGTCCGCGTTACAGGACTTCAAGCGGAAAAAGTATTGATACTTTTTCAACCAGAGTGGAACCGCGCATCTAGCGTCTCTGTCACCTTCTTAAGGTGATGGAGGCGTTTTTTTAATGAAATGACAAATTAACCCAATGAATAAGAGTACAATGTAAAAGGAGAGGCAATATGACGATTCAAATTTTCAATTCGTTGACAAGACAAAAAGAACCATTTATTCCGTTGGAGGAAGGCAAAGTAAAAATGTATGTATGCGGACCGACTGTATACAACTACATTCATATTGGAAACTCCCGTCCGGTAATCGTCTATGATACAGTACGCCGCTATTTACAGTATGCAGGCTATGAGGTGAAATTCGTTTCGAACTTTACCGATGTGGACGACAAAATTATTAAAGCAGCAAATGAGCTAGGCGAAGAGACTTCTGTCCTGACAAATCGTTTTATTGCTGCTTATTTTGAAGATATTACGGCACTGGGATGCCAAAAAGCGGATGCCCATCCACGTGTGACAGAACATATGGATGATATTATCGAGTTTATTAAAGTGCTGATCGATAAAGGCTATGCATATGAATCCCAGGGCGATGTTTATTATCGTACTCGTAAATTCAATGGCTACGGTAAGTTAAGTCATCAATCGATCGATGATTTAAAAGTCGGAGCGCGTATTGAAGCGGGCGAGAAAAAAGAGGACCCGTTGGATTTCGCATTATGGAAAGCAGCGAAAGCAGGAGAAATTAAGTGGGCATCACCATGGGGAGAAGGACGACCTGGATGGCATATTGAGTGTTCTGTAATGGCGCGTGAGCATTTAGGAGATACAATCGATATTCACGCAGGCGGACAGGATTTAACATTCCCTCACCATGAAAACGAAATTGCCCAATCTGAAGCGCATAATGACAAAACATTCGCGCGTTATTGGATGCATAATGGCTATATTAATATTGATAATGAAAAAATGTCGAAATCACTGGGCAACTTTATATTAGTGAATGATATCCGCCAGCAGATCGACCCGCAAGTATTGCGTTTCTTTATGCTGTCTGTACATTACCGTAATCCGATCAACTTCGCTCAGGATTTGGTGGAGGCAGCGAAAAATGGTTTAGACCGCATTCGCACATCCTATACGAATGTGGAGCACCGTCTCTCATCTTCTGCAAGTTTAGGGGAGAACAGTGAGCAATGGCTTGGAAAAATCAGCCAGATTAAAATTGATTTCGAAAATGCGATGAATGATGACTTCAATACAGCAAATGCGGTTTCGGCACTATTTGAACTTTCCCATATTGCCAATGTGTACTTAAAAGAAGCGAATACGGATAAAGAAGTATTACAGGCAATTTTAACGATGTTTGATACAATTGGGAATGTACTAGGTATTCATATAAAAGTGGAAGCAGGCTTACTCGATGAAGAAATCGAGGCACTGATCGAGGAACGTAACCAAGCCCGAAAAAATCGTGATTTCGCTCGTTCGGACGAAATCCGCGACCAGCTGCTGGGCATGGATATCGTACTTGAAGATACTCGTCAAGGTACACGCTGGAAACGAGGACAGTAAATGCAAAATTTAACACCCCATGATGTCATACAGCTAAATGCACTGGCGCTCGCCTATATGGGCGACGCCGTGCTGGAACAAAGAATTCGGGAACATTTAATATTGTCGGGCCGTGCGAAGCCTAACACACTTCATAAAGAAGCGACGAAATACGTTTCAGCCAAGTCCCAGTCCAATATTGTACATCGCATGATCGAAGAAAATTATTTAACAGAAGAAGAGCAAGCTGTTTTCCGTAGAGGACGCAATGCCAAATCAGGATCTGTTCCGAAAAATACAGATGTACGCACATACCGTAATAGCTCAGGGTTTGAAGCGGTTTTAGGCTTCCTATTCCTTTGCAAAGAACATCATCGCGCAAATGAAATAATCGATTACGCAATCGAAATTGTTGAACAGGTAAAAGGAGTGTAACTATGGCAGAGAAAAGACAGCAAAATCGTAAACCAAGAGATTTTAAAGGACGCGATAAAAAAGCGGATACTTTTAAAACTCATGAGAAAAAGCAACAAGATAAACCGCAATCTGCCCAGGAAGAAGTAACGGGAGAAATGATTGCAGGGAAAAACCCGGTACTTGAAGCACTTCGCGCAGGCCGTGAAATCAATAAATTATGGATTGCTGAAGGCGTGAAGAAAACAGGTGTACAGGAGTTAATGGACTTGGCGAAAGAGCAAGGTGTCCTCGTGCAGTTTGTACCAAAGCAAAAAGTCGATAAGCTGGCAGAAAATCATCAGGGAATCGTGGCATCGGTCGCGGCATATGACTATGCAGAACTGGATGATTTATTTAACGCGGCGAAGGCCAAAAACGAAGACCCGTTCTTTTTAATATTGGACGAGCTGGAAGATCCGCATAACCTAGGATCAATTATGCGTACAGCAGATGCAATCGGTGCACATGGAATCATCATTCCAAAGCGTCGCGCAGTCGGTCTGACAGCAGTTGTTGCTAAAGCTTCCACAGGTGCCATCGAGCATGTACCTGTTGTGCGTGTGACCAACTTAGCCCAAACGGTGGATGAGCTGAAAGAACGTGGTGTATGGATTGCCGGAACAGATGCAAAAGGGTCGGCAGATTATCGTAAAATGGATGCAACATTACCGCTTGCGTTAATTATTGGTAGTGAAGGTAAGGGAATGAGCCGTCTATTAAAAGATAAATGTGACTTCTTATATCACTTACCAATGGTCGGTCATGTAACATCATTGAACGCTTCCGTAGCTGCGGCATTACTTATGTATGAAGTGTACCGCAAACGACAAGAAGCTAACGGATGAGGTCATGCAGAACATATTGCTAGTAGACGGCTATAACATGATCGGTGCATGGAGTGAGCTTCGTCCTTTACGCGAGCCTCACTTTGAAGATGCACGTGATCGGTTAATTGAACGAATGGCGGAGTATAAAGCACATACAGGCTGGCGCGTTATCGTTGTATTTGATGCCCATCTTGTCCCGGGTACTGAGCAACTGTATATTCAGCATGCCGTGGAAGTGCTTTATACACGTAAAAACGAAACAGCGGACGAGCGCATTGAAAAACTATCGAACGAATTAAAAGGGCGGAAAATCCAAATACATGTAGCAACATCCGATATGACAGAACAAAATGTTGTATTTGGTCACGGTGCATTAAGAAAATCTGCACGCGAGCTTGAAATTGAAATGCAAATTATTCAATCTAAAATTTCATCCAAAGTAAAAGAATCGACCGACGAAAAACCGGCCTCAAGGATTAAGCTATCTAAAGAAGTAGAACTGCAGTTTGAAAAATGGAGAAGAGGGCTCAAGTAATAGATTGCCCGTTATTTCCAATTAAGTTATACTATTCCTAATTATTCTAGCGTAACTGAGGTGATTTTCATTGCTTAAAAGTGAGAAGTTGCAAATAGTACTACGTTTTGAACATTTGACAGATGAAGAGCTTGTAGAACAAGTGCATCTAGGCAATACAGATGCGCTAGATTTTTTGATTTCAAAATACCGATTGTTTGTTAAAGCGAAAGCACGGTCGTATTTTTTAATTGGTGCGGACAAAGAAGATATAATTCAAGAAGGAATGATTGGTTTATATAAAGCGATTCGGGATTTCAAGGAGGACAAGCTGGCGTCATTCCGTGCCTTTGCAGAACTTTGCATTACACGGCAAATTATTACGGCGATTAAAACGGCTACTAGACAAAAGCATATTCCGCTAAATTCATATGTTTCTCTAGATAAGCCAATTTACGATGAAGAATCAGAGCGTACGCTGATGGATATTATTACGAGCCCGATTTCGGATGACCCGGAGTATTTGATGATCAATCGTGAAGATTATCTTTATTTGGAAGAGAAAATGGGTGAAGTATTAAGCGAACTCGAACAGCAAGTGCTCGTTCGTTATTTGGAAGGGCAATCTTATAATGAAATTTCTGAAGAATTGGACCGCCATGTAAAATCCATCGATAATGCATTACAGCGGGTGAAGCGCAAATTGGAGCGTCATCTTGAACTAAAAGAAATGACTTAAACACCACGAGCCTTTATTGACAGTGGGAAATTTAGGTGTTAGTCTTTAAAGGACAAACTGCCGAAAAGGTGATAAACATGGCAAAGAAAGTCGTTTTAAGTTGTGAAAAATGCGGTTCAAGAAACTATAGCGTCCCGAAAAAAGAAGGGGCGACCGAGCGTTTAGAACTGAAGAAATTTTGCTCTCACTGCAATGAGCATACAATGCATAAACAAACGTTATAGATGAAAATAGATTAATTCGTTGTTCGGAGGTTAGGCAAAGATGAGTAAAGTAACAAACTTTTTACAAGAAGTCGGCTCGGAAATGCGCAAAACAAGTTGGCCGAAAAGTAAAGAGTTAACTAAGTATACGGTAGTAGTAGTTTCTACAGTTATCGTGATGGCGTTATTCTTTACAGCAATAGATTTAGGGATCTCGGAATTATTCCGTTGGTTCTTGTCTCTGTAAGCTATATCATGTTAATATTTCGAAATAGCCCGTCCATGCCATATAACGGGTTTTTTCATTTGTTAAAAAGTGCTAACAGCTAAATTATTTAAAGAAATAGATTATTGAAGTTCTGTGAACGGGGGAATATATACCCTAACACACTTAATGTAAAGGAGGGACGGACGATTTAGTCCTACCTATATGGAGAAAAATTGGTATGTTGTTCATACGTATTCCGGTTATGAAAACCGAGTGAAAGCAAATCTTGAAAAACGCGTGGAAACGATGGGAATGCAAGATAAAATTTTCCGTGTAATCGTAGCTGAACACGAAGAAATCGATGTAAAAGAAGACGGTAAGAAAAAAGCGGTAATGCGAAAAATTTTCCCGGGTTACGTTTTAGTAGAATTGATTATGACGGATGATGCTTGGTATGTTGTGCGTAATACGCCTGGTGTTACAGGATTTATCGGTTCTTCAGGCGGTGGTGTAAAACCGACTCCGTTATTACCGGAAGAAGCGGAACGTCTGCTTGCGCAAATGGGTATGAACGAATCCTTATTAGGTGAAGTGGAGATTTCTGTTGGTGAAGTTGTAGAAGTTCTTGAAGGACCTTTTGCACACTTCCAAGGCCGCGTAGAAGAAGTAGATTACGACAAAGCGAAATTAAAAGTTCTTGTTGATATGTTCGGTCGCGAAACGGTAATGGAGCTAGACTTTAACCAAGTTCAAAAAATATAGAATTATTTATACTTGATTAAGCAATTTAAAAGTGTTATCATTTCAAAGGTCAGACTGTCCAGGTTTTGGGCGTGTGATTATAATTAGTTTTAATGTTATCGGCAAGTTAGCTGACGAACAGATATTTGAGTGGGAGGGGCAACCCAATTACCACATCACGGACTTAAGGAGGTGTGTCTCGTGGCTAAAAAAGTTATTAAAGTTGTAAAACTTCAAATCCCTGCTGGTAAAGCAAACCCAGCGCCACCGGTTGGTCCTGCATTAGGTCAAGCAGGTGTAAACATTATGGGATTCTGTAAAGAATTTAACGCTCGTACTGCTGATCAAGCTGGTCTTATCATTCCAGTTGAAATTTCAGTATTTGAAGACCGTTCATTCACTTTTATTACGAAAACTCCGCCAGCTGCAGTATTACTTAAAGTAGCTGCTGGTATCCAATCTGGATCTGGTGAACCAAATCGTAAAAAAGTTGCAACGGTTAAACGTGATAAAGTTCGCGAAATCGCTGAACAAAAAATGCCAGACCTTAACGCTGCTTCAGTTGAAGCTGCTATGTTAATGGTTGAAGGTACTGCGCGAAGCATGGGTATTACGATCGAAGACTAATCCCGTCTTCAACACTTGATGATGTTTTTGTTTTTGGAAGGTTGCTGCACTCGGATACATGTTTGATGAGTGCGCAACCTTTATTCGTGGGAGGTCAAATCCGTTACAACCACAATCAAGGAGGAAATTATAATGGCTAAAAAAGGTAAAAAGCTGCAAGAAGCAGTTAAGTTAATCGACCGCGCTACTTTATACTCTGTTGAAGAAGCAGTAGCATTAGCGCAAAAAACAAGCACTGTAAACTTCGACGCAACAGTAGAAGTAGCATTCAAATTAGGTATCGATACTCGTAAAAACGACCAACAAATCCGTGGTGCGGTAGTATTACCACACGGTACTGGTAAAACTCAACGCGTATTAGTTTTCGCAAAAGGCGATAAACTTAAAGAAGCAGAAGCTGCTGGCGCAGACTATGTAGGCGATGCAGAATACATCCAAAAAATCCAACAAGGTTGGTTTGATTTCGATGTAATCGTTGCAACTCCTGACATGATGGGTGAAGTTGGTAAATTAGGTCGTGTATTAGGTCCTAAAGGTTTAATGCCAAACCCTAAAACAGGTACAGTTACATTTGACGTAACAAAAGCAATCGAAGAAATCAAGGCTGGTAAAGTAGAATACCGTGCTGAAAAAGCTGGTATCATCCACGCACCAATCGGTAAAGTTTCTTTCGAAACAGAAAAATTAGTAGAAAACTTCTTAGCAGTATTTGAAGTAGTTCAAAAAGCTAAGCCAGCTGCATCAAAAGGTACTTACATGAAGTCTGTAAATGTTACAACTACAATGGGTCCTGCTGTAAAAGTTGACGCTGCTAACGTAACAGTTAAGTAATTTCCGATTTTTTAAAAATCGTAAAATAAAATTTGTTGACAACGCACCTCTTACTTGGTAAGATGAGTGCTGTTGTGAATCATCCATTTGTACCGTAGACAGTAGGGGTGCCATATGCACTTAATGATCCTACCGAGGACATAGGAGTTCGGATTCTTTTTAAGATGATGTACTTTCAGCCTCTATGTCTATTGTTGATATAGAGGCTTTTCTTTGTCGGTATAAATGACTCATTCTAATAGGAGGTGTCATCATGAGCAAAGCAATCGAAACTAAAAAAGTTCAAGTTCAAGAAATCGCTGATAAATTCTCTGCTGCTGGTTCTGTAGTAGTAGTAGATTACCGTGGTTTAACTGTAGCGCAAGTAACTGAATTACGTAAGCAATTACGTGAAGCAGGTGTTGAGTTCAAAGTTTACAAAAACACTTTAACTCGCCGTGCTGCTGAAGCTGCTGGTTTAGAAGGAATCAATGAATTCTTAACTGGTCCTAACGCTATCGCATTCTCTAACGAGGACGTAGTAGCTCCTGCTAAAATTATTAACGAATTCGCTAAGAAAAACGAAGCGTTAGAAATTAAAGCTGGTATCATCGAAGGTACTGTGGCATCAGTTGAAGACGTTAAAGCTCTTGCAGAACTTCCATCTCGCGAAGGTCTATTATCAATGCTTTTATCTGTACTTCAAGCTCCAGTGCGCAACTTCGCACTTGCAACAAAAGCTGTTGCAGATCAAAAAGAAGAGCAAGGCGCTTAATAGTAGCCTCATAACTTCAAAAATCAGGCAAACTGCCTAAAACTAATAAACATTCCATAGGAGGAAATTAAAATGAACAATGAGCAAATCTTAGAAGCTATCAAAGCTATGACAGTTCTAGAATTAAACGATTTAGTAAAAGCAATCGAAGAAGAATTCGGTGTAACAGCTGCTGCTCCAGTAGCAGTAGTTGCTGGTGGTGCTGCAGGCGCTGCTGAAGAAAAAACTGAGTTTGACGTAGTACTAGCTTCTGCTGGTGGAGAAAAAATTAAAGTAATCAAAGTGGTTCGTGAAATCACTGGTTTAGGCTTAAAAGAAGCTAAAGAAGTTGTAGATAACGCTCCTAAAGCTCTTAAAGAAGGCGTTTCTAAAGACGAAGCTGAAGCTATCAAAGCTAAACTTGAAGAAGTTGGCGCTTCAGTAGAAGTTAAATAATTTCAGTTTAACTTTAATTGCTAGGCTCTGAGCTTAGTTTAATAAGGAAAGCTCGTCACAATTTTGCGGCGGGCTTTTCTTTATTTAACTTTTGTGGATATAAAGATATTGATTGATTTTTATAGGAATCCACATGAAAAGACATCATTTTGCACAAATTAGCGCAAAATGTATTTTTTCTAAGGAGGCGTGTTGCATGTCTGAACATTATTATTCAAATAAGCCTCAAACTGAGAGTAAACCACGCCAATGGAAATTCACTTTATTAGGCAATACATTTACGTTTGAAACGGATACGGGTGTATTCAGTAAAAGCGAAGTAGATTTTGGTTCCCGTGTACTAATCGATGTGTTTGAAATGCCTAAAATTGATGGTGTTTTGCTTGATGTAGGTTGTGGCTATGGACCGATCGGATTATCGATTGCAAAAAACAACCCTGAGCGTGAAGTATACATGATGGATATTAATTCACGAGCAGTTAGTTTGTCTCAAAAAAATGCCCAGCTTAACGGGGTTCAAAATGTACGTATTTTTGAAAGCGATGGATTAGCCGCTGTTGAACCTGGAATGAAAGTAGCCGCAGTATTAACAAATCCTCCAATTCGTGCTGGTAAAGAAACAATCTTCAAGTTTTATGACGGTGCATATGAATTGTTAGCGGAAAATGGTGAGCTGTGGATTGTCATTCAGAAGAAGCAAGGGGCTCCATCAACGATGAGTCATTTAGAAGAAATGTTTTCAGAAGTAGATGTCGTTGAGAAGAAAAAAGGATATTGGATTATTCGTGCAAAAAAATAAGTAAGATTAGTTTCCAATATTGACTTGACAAATCGAGTATGATAACATAATAAAATGCAAAATTATTATTTTGAGGTAGTATGCCCTTTTGCATTAAATATTCAAAGTTACGGGTATACTTCTAAGAATAAGTTAAGTTTAACCGAAAATGAGGTTTAAAAAAAGTCTCGTTTTCTTTTTGTCTTTCGAAATCATACACTATTTGTATGTTTTTGCAAAGACCTATTATCGCTTTATTGAGGGGTGAATGAGTTGACAGGTCAACTAGTTCAGTACGGACAACACCGCCAGCGTAGAAGCTTTGCGCGTATTAGTGAGGTGCTGGAACTTCCGAATCTAATCGAAATCCAAACAGCATCTTATGAGTGGTTCCTTGAAGAAGGGTTGCGCGAGATGTTCCACGACATTTCTCCAATCGAAGATTTTACAGGTAATCTTTCATTAGAATTCGTCGACTATACTTTAGGAGATCCTAAGTATGATGTGGATGAGTGTAAAGAGCGTGACGTTACTTATGCTGCACCATTACGTGTAAAAGTACGTTTGCACAACAAAGAAACAAACGAAGTGAAAGAGCAAGATGTCTTTATGGGTGACTTCCCATTAATGACAGAAACAGGTACGTTTATTATTAACGGTGCTGAGCGTGTTATCGTTTCACAGTTAGTTCGTTCTCCAAGTGTATACTTCCACGAAAAAACGGATAAAAACGGTAAAAAAGGCTTTGGTGCAACGGTTATTCCTAACCGTGGTGCATGGCTTGAATATGAAACAGATGCTAAAGACGTTGTATATGTACGTATCGATCGTACACGTAAATTACCGGTAACAGTACTTTTACGTGCATTAGGTTTTGGCTCGGATCAAGAAATTTTAGATATCATTGGAGACAATGAATATTTACGTAATACGTTAGAAAAAGATAATACGGAAGGTACTGAAAAGGCCCTTCTTGAAATCTACGAACGTTTACGTCCAGGTGAACCACCAACAGTTGAATCTGCGAAGAACTTATTATATTCTCGCTTCTTTGACGCAAAACGCTATGATTTAGCGAATGTTGGTCGTTACAAAATGAACAAAAAGCTTCACATCAAAAATCGTTTATTCAACCAAACGATTGCAGAAACATTAGTGGATCCTGATACAGGAGAAATTATCGTAGAAGCAGGTACATTATTAGACCGCCGTAATTTGGATAAGTTAATTCCTTATTTGGAGAGTGGTGTAGGTTTCCGTACATTAAACCAAGTTGGTGGTGTATTGGAAGATGATATTACAATCCAGTCGGTTAAAATCTTTGCACCAAATGATGAAGCACAAAAAGAAATTAACGTTATTTCAAACGCCTATGTAGATGAAGAAGTGAAAAATATTACTCCGGCCGATGTATTGGCTTCTGTATCTTACTTCTTCAACTTATTATATGACGTTGGTAACACTGATGATATTGACCATTTAGGTAACCGTCGTTTACGTTCTGTTGGTGAATTACTGCAAAACCAATTCCGTATCGGTTTATCTCGTATGGAACGTGTAGTACGTGAGCGTATGTCAATTAACGACACAGCTGCAATCGTACCACAACAATTAATCAATATCCGTCCTGTTATCGCTTCAATTAAAGAGTTCTTCGGTAGCTCTCAATTGTCTCAGTTCATGGACCAAACTAACCCATTAGCAGAGTTAACGCATAAGCGTCGTCTATCTGCATTAGGGCCTGGTGGTTTAACACGTGAGCGTGCTGGTATGGAAGTACGTGACGTTCACTACTCTCACTATGGCCGTATGTGTCCGATCGAGACTCCAGAGGGACCGAACATCGGTCTTATTAACTCATTATCTTCATTTGCAAAAGTTAACAAGTTTGGCTTCATCGAAACACCGTACCGCCGCGTTGATCCGGAAACAGGTGCTGTAACGAGTGAAATCCATTACTTAACTGCTGACGAAGAAGATAACTATGTAGTTGCACAAGCGAACTCAATCTTAAATGAAGACGGTACTTTCGCGAATGAAGAAGTTGTTGGACGTTTCCGTGGTGACAACACAGTATTCTCTAAAGATCGTATCGACTACATGGATGTATCGCCTAAACAAGTAGTATCTGCTGCGACAGCGTGTATTCCGTTCTTAGAAAACGATGACTCAAACCGTGCGTTAATGGGAGCGAACATGCAACGTCAAGCTGTTCCGCTACTATATCCAAACGCACCATTCGTTGGAACAGGTATGGAGCACGTAGATGCACGTGATTCAGGTGCTGCTGTAGTAGCTAAATTCGATGGTATTGTTGAACATGTAGAAGCACGTTCAATTCACGTACGTCGTATTGAGTCAGTAGATGGTAAAGAAGTAAAAGGCGATTTAACAAAATATAAATTACAAAAATTCATTCGTTCTAACCAAGGTACATCTTATAACCAACGTCCAATCGTAAAAGTTGGCGACCGTGTAAAACCTCGTGATATTTTAGCTGATGGTCCATCTATGGAAAAAGGCGAATTAGCACTTGGTCAAAACGTACTTGTTGCGTTCATGACATGGGACGGCTTCAACTACGAGGATGCTGTAATTATGAGCGAACGCCTTGTTAAAGACGATGTATATACTTCTGTTCATATTGAAGAATATGAATCAGAGTCTCGTGATACTAAGCTTGGACCTGAAGAAATCACACGTGATATTCCAAACGTGGGTGAAGATGCACTTCGTAACTTGGACGACCGCGGAATTATCCGTATCGGTGCAGAAGTTCGCGACGGTGACATTCTAGTAGGTAAAGTTACGCCTAAAGGAGTTACAGAGTTAACTGCGGAAGAGCGTTTATTACATGCTATCTTCGGTGAAAAAGCTCGTGAAGTACGTGATACGTCTCTACGTGTACCACACGGAGCCGGCGGTATCATTTTAGATGTTAAAGTATTCAACCGTGAAGACGGCGATGAATTACCACCAGGTGTAAACCAATTAGTTCGTGCTTATATTGTTCAAAAACGTAAAATCCGCGTTGGTGACAAAATGGCCGGACGTCACGGTAACAAGGGTGTAATTTCACGCATCTTACCGGAAGAGGATATGCCGTTCATGCCGGACGGAACACCAGTAGATATCATGCTTAACCCACTAGGGGTACCTTCTCGTATGAACATCGGACAAGTGCTTGAGCTACACTTAGGTATGGCTTCTCGTTACTTAGGAATTCACATGGCGTCACCAGTATTCGATGGTGCCAATGAAGCCGATGTTTGGGAAACGATGGAAGAAGCTGGTATGAACCGTGACGGTAAAACAATTCTTTATGATGGACGTTCAGGTGAGCCATTCGATAGCCGCGTTTCTGTTGGTGTCATGTATATGATCAAACTAGCGCACATGGTTGACGATAAACTTCATGCACGTTCAACTGGACCTTACTCATTAGTTACGCAACAGCCGCTTGGTGGTAAAGCACAATTCGGTGGTCAGCGCTTCGGTGAGATGGAGGTTTGGGCACTAGAAGCATACGGTGCTGCTTACACGTTACAAGAGATTTTAACTGTAAAATCGGATGACGTTGTAGGTCGTGTGAAAACATACGAAGCAATCGTAAAAGGTGAAAGTGTTCCAGAACCAGGTGTTCCAGAATCATTTAAAGTATTAATTAAAGAACTTCAATCATTAGGTATGGATGTGAAGATGCTTACAATCAACGACGAGGAAGTGGAATTACGCGACCTTGACGATGAAGATGAAGTAGCTGCACCAGTCGAAAGATCTAATGATAAAGAAGAAGACCCAGTAGAATCATTTGAATAACTTCAATTGAATCGGGCAGGTATATGCCCTGCCCGGTTTTCTTATATTCATTCAGCGAGAGTCACTCGCTGAATGAACATATGGCCTCGGGCAGATGTCACAGATTTTTAAAGGGAGGATGCCAGCCTAAAAACGTCGCGTCGTGCGACAAAGGCTGACTGACCCACGTCCTGTGGGCCTAAAATCTGGACGCAATTACGCCGGGGCGTAATTGATTGAAAATGCAAGTTTCATTATGGCCTAATATGAAATTTTGTAAGTGTAGAGCTACATTAAAAGTCATTTACGACTTATAACTAAAGGGAGGTAGGCTCCTTGATCGATGTTAATGAATTTGAATATATGAAAATTGGTTTAGCTTCACCTGACAAGATCCGTTCTTGGTCATACGGAGAAGTAAAAAAACCAGAAACAATTAACTACCGTACATTAAAACCAGAAAAAGATGGTCTATTCTGTGAACGTATCTTTGGACCAACAAAAGACTGGGAATGTCACTGTGGTAAATATAAACGCGTACGTTATAAAGGTGTCGTTTGTGACCGTTGTGGCGTAGAAGTAACGCGTTCGAAAGTTCGCCGTGAACGTCAAGGACATATCGAACTAGCAGCACCTGTATCACATATTTGGTACTTCAAAGGTATTCCAAGCCGTATGGGTCTTATTTTAGATATGTCTCCACGTGCATTGGAAGAAGTAATTTACTTTGCTTCTTATGTAGTAGTCGAGCCGGGTCAAACGTCTTTAGGCTATAAAGACTTACTTTCTGAAAAAGAATACCGTGCATACCGTGAAAAGTATGGCAGCGAATTCGAAGCAGCAATGGGTGCTGAAGCGATTAAACGTCTTTTAGAGAAAATTGACTTGGAAGATGAAACACAAGTTTTAAAAGAAGAATTGAAATCTGCACAAGGCCAACGCCGTACACGTGCGATCAAACGTTTAGAAGTAGTAGAATCATTCCGTAACTCGGGCAACAAACCAGAGTGGATGATTTTAGATGTACTACCGGTAATTCCGCCAGAGCTTCGTCCGATGGTGCAATTAGATGGTGGACGCTTTGCTACATCTGACTTAAATGACCTTTACCGTCGTGTTATTAACCGTAACAACCGTTTAAAACGTTTACTTGACCTTGGTGCACCAAGCATTATCGTACAAAACGAAAAACGTATGTTACAAGAAGCGGTTGACGCATTAATCGATAATGGTCGTCGTGGTCGTCCTGTAACAGGTCCTGGTAACCGTCCTTTAAAATCACTTTCACACATGCTGAAAGGGAAACAAGGTCGTTTCCGTCAAAACTTACTTGGTAAACGTGTAGACTACTCTGGTCGTTCGGTTATCGTAGTAGGTCCTAACTTAAAAATGTACCAATGTGGTCTTCCAAAAGAAATGGCAATCGAACTATTCAAACCTTTCGTAATGAAAGAGTTGGTAGAACGTGGCCTTGCCCATAACATTAAGAGTGCAAAACGTAAAATTGAGCGTTTACACAACGAAGTTTGGGACGTATTAGAAGATGTAATTCGTGAGCATCCGGTATTACTTAACCGTGCACCGACATTGCACCGTCTTGGTATCCAAGCATTCGAGCCTACACTAGTAGAAGGCCGTGCAATTCGTCTTCACCCATTAGTATGTACAGCTTATAACGCTGACTTCGATGGTGACCAAATGGCGGTTCACGTTCCATTATCAGCTGAGGCACAAGCAGAAGCTCGCTTACTTATGTTAGCAGCGCAAAACATCCTTAACCCGAAAGACGGGAAACCGGTAGTAACTCCATCTCAGGATATGGTATTAGGTAACTATTACTTAACACTTGAGCGTGAAGGTGCTCGCGGTGAAGGAGCAATATTTAATGATTCAAACGAAGTGTTAATCGCCTACCAAAACGGTCATGTACATTTACACTCTCGTATTGCAATTAAAGCAAGCTCATTAAATAACCCGACATTTACAGAAGAACAAAATAAAATGTTCTTGTTATCGACTGTAGGTAAAGTAATCTTCAATGAAATTTTACCACGCTCATTCCCTTATATTAATGAGCCTACTTCAGTCAACTTAGAGCAAAAAACACCTGAAAAGTACTTCGTGAACTTAACAATTGACGAAGAGCTACTGAAAGAAATCGAAGCTACAGAAGGCTATGCTGATTTATCTGAATCAGAAAAAGTTGAAGCACAACGCCGCGCTATTTTAGCGAAGCACTTCACAAATATGCCTGTAGTAGATCCTTTCCGTAAAAAATTCTTAGGAAATGTTATTGCTGAAGTATTCAAAGAGTTCCACATTACAGAAACTTCTAAGATGCTTGACCGCATGAAAAACTTAGGTTTCAAATATTCTACTCGTGCTGGTATTACAGTAGGTGTATCTGACATCGTCGTATTACCGGATAAAGGTGTAATCTTAGATGAAGCCCAAAGCAAAGTAGACAAAGTAATGATCCAGTTCCGCCGCGGTTTAATTACTGAGGAAGAGCGTTATAACCGAGTTATTAACGTATGGACAGCTGCCAAAGATGAAATTCAAGGCAAGCTGATGAAATCTTTACAAAAAACTAACCCGATCTTCATGATGTCTGACTCTGGTGCCCGTGGTAACGCATCGAACTTTACACAGTTAGCTGGTATGCGTGGTCTGATGGCCAACCCGGCTGGTCGTATTATCGAGTTACCAATCAAGTCTTCATTCCGTGAAGGTTTAACAGTATTAGAGTACTTCATCTCTACACATGGTGCGCGTAAAGGTCTTGCCGATACAGCACTAAAAACTGCCGACTCAGGTTACTTAACTCGTCGTTTAGTAGACGTGGCACAAGATGTTATCGTTCGTGAAGACGACTGTGGTACTGACCGCGGTTTATTAATCGGTTCATTAATGGAAGGAAACGAATTGATCGAAGCGTTAGACGAACGTATTGTTGGTCGTTACGTGAAGAAAACAGTTCGCCATCCGGAAACAGGAGCGGTTATCGTAGAGCGTGATGGTTTAATTACACAAGATATTGCCCGCGTAATCGAGGATGCAAATATCGAAGAAATTACAATCCGTTCTGCATTTACATGTAATACAAAACACGGCGTATGTAAAAAATGTTACGGTATGAACTTAGCTACTGGTGAAGAGGTAGAAGTTGGTGAAGCAGTTGGTATTATTGCGGCACAATCTATCGGTGAGCCAGGTACACAGTTAACGATGCGTACATTCCATACAGGTGGGGTAGCCGGTAACGATATCACACAAGGTCTTCCACGTATCCAGGAAATTTTCGAGGCTCGTAACCCTAAAGGTCAAGCAGTCATTTCTGAAATTACTGGTACAGTAATCGAAATCGAAGAAATTCGTGAAGGTCTTAAAGAAGTAACGATCCAAGGTGATGTGGAAACACGTAAATACCAAGCACCTTACAATGCGCGTCTAAAAGTAGCAGAAGGCGACACAATTGTAGCGGGTCAAACATTGTCTGAAGGTTCTATCGATCCGAAGCAATTATTAAAAGTTAAAGATGTATCGACAGTTCAAGAATATTTATTAAAAGAAGTTCAGAAAGTATACCGTATGCAAGGGGTAGAAATCGGAGACAAACACATCGAAGTAATGGTTCGCCAAATGCTTCGTAAAGTGCGCGTGATTGAAGCAGGCGACACAGAGTTATTACCAGGATCGCTTCTTGATATTCACCAATTCTCTGAGGCAAATGCTGAAGCAGTACTTAGCGGTAAAACACCAGCTACTTGCCGTCCTGTCATTTTAGGTATTACAAAAGCTTCTCTTGAAACAGAATCATTCTTATCAGCTGCATCATTCCAGGAGACAACACGTGTGTTAACGGATGCTGCAATTAAAGGTAAACGTGATGAGCTTCTAGGTCTGAAGGAAAACGTAATTATCGGTAAACTAGTTCCGGCTGGTACAGGTATGCAACGTTATCGTCAAATCCGTATGGAGCAAGAAGAATCAGCAGAAGCAATTACAGCTGAATAGCATTCTATAACGAAGAGATCCCGGCTGAGACCATTCTTGGTCGGGAGATTTTCTTTGGAATTTCCTTGGATTAAATATTAACCAACATACTTTCAAAAGAAATCTGTTGACAGTGTAAGTTTGGAATGATAATATATTGAAGGTTGATAGTTAACTGTCTGTACTTAGGAGGATATGAAAATGTCTTACGATCAAGTAAAACAGGCCAGTAAAACAATCATAGGTATAAAGCAAGCAGTGAAAGCAATGTATGCTGGACAAGTAACAGCTCTTTTTGTCGCAATCGATGCAGACAAATGGGTAACCGATCCGGCCATTCTTCTCGCGAAAGAAATCGGTGTACCAGTCAAATACGTCGATTCAAAGAAAGAACTTGGTAAAGCTTGCGGCATTCATGTTGGAGCTGCAGTTGTTGCGATTACTGCGATGTAGTTTTTGTGTAAAATGCACAAAGACTTTGTTTTTACCCAAAAAATGAACCACCTGGATGTGTGGTATTGAAACAAGGAAAAAATGAAGGGAGGACAAATCGATGCCTACAATTAACCAATTAGTACGTAAGCCTCGTCAATCTAAAAGCACGAAATCAAAATCTCCAGCGTTAAACAAAGGATATAACTCATTTAAAAAATCTTTAACTGACGTTAAGTCTCCTCAAAAACGCGGAGTTTGTACTCGTGTAGGTACAATGACACCACGTAAACCGAACTCGGCTTTACGTAAATACGCTCGTGTACGCTTAACTAACCAACTTGAGGTTACTGCGTATATCCCAGGTGAAGGTCACAACTTACAAGAGCACAGTGTAGTTCTTATCCGTGGCGGACGCGTAAAAGACTTAGCTGGAGTACGTTACCACATCGTTCGTGGTGCACTTGATACAGCTGGTGTTAACGGTCGTTTACAATCTCGTTCTAAATACGGTACTAAACGCCCTAAAGAAAAAAAATAATTTAAGTTTAAATATACAACGATTTGAAAGGAGGAAAACACATGCCTCGTAAAGGTCCTGTTTCCAAACGTGACGTGTTACCAGATCCACTTTATAACTCAAAACTAGTAACTCGTTTAATCAACAAAATGATGATTGATGGTAAAAGAGGTACTTCTCAAAAGATTTTATACGGAGCTTTCGAATTAGTTCAAGAGCGTTCGGGTCAAAATGCTTTAGAAGTATTTGAAGCTGCATTAAACAACGTAATGCCTGTATTAGAAGTACGTGCTCGTCGTGTTGGTGGTTCTAACTACCAAGTACCAGTAGAAGTTCGTCCAGAACGTCGTACAACTTTAGGTTTACGTTATTTAGTAAACTACGCTCGTCTTCGTGGAGAAAAAACGATGGAAGAGCGCTTAGCTAACGAAATCTTAGATGCATCTAACAACACTGGTGCTTCAGTTAAGAAACGTGAAGATATGCACAAAATGGCAGAAGCGAACAAAGCATTCGCTCACTACCGTTGGTAATTTGATCTTTGCTCTAGCATTGCTGGGGCTAAGATTTTTACCATCTATACAGTTAACCCAATATGGAAGGAGAAATTTCCTATGAAACGCGAATTCTCTCTAGAGAATACTCGTAATATTGGGATCATGGCTCACATTGATGCTGGTAAAACAACAACAACGGAGCGTATCCTTTATTACACTGGTAAGATTCACAAAATCGGTGAAACTCACGATGGTGGAGCTCAAATGGACTGGATGGAGCAAGAGCAAGAGCGTGGTATCACGATCACTTCTGCTGCAACAACAGCTCAATGGGACGGTCACCGTATTAACATCATCGATACTCCAGGGCACGTAGACTTCACAGTTGAAGTTGAACGTTCTCTACGTGTACTTGATGGTGCAGTAACAGTATTAGATGCTCAATCAGGTGTTGAGCCTCAAACTGAAACAGTATGGCGTCAAGCTACAACATACGGAGTTCCTCGTATCGTATTCATCAACAAGATGGATAAAATGGGTGCAGACTTCCTATATTCTGTAGGTACATTACATGAGCGTTTACAAGCTAATGCTCACCCAATCCAATTACCGATCGGTGCTGAAGATGACTTCTCAGGAATTATCGACTTAATCGAAATGAACGCAACGTTCTATGGTAACGATTTAGGTACTGATGTAACTGTTGGTGAAATTCCAGCAGAATACAAAGACCAAGCTGAAGAGTACCGTGAGAAATTAATCGACGCTGTTGCAAGTGTTGATGAAGAACTTATGGAGAAATACTTAGAAGGCGAAGAGATTTCTAAAGAAGAATTAAAAACGGCTATCCGTAAAGCGACTATCGCGGTAGAATTCTACCCAGTTCTTTGTGGTACAGCATTCAAACACAAAGGTGTTCGTAAAATGTTAGATGCTGCTGTAGCATTCTTACCAGCTCCAACTGACGTAGAAGCTATTAAAGGTACTGACGTTGACGGCGAAGAAGAAATCATCCGTCATTCTTCTGATGAAGAGCCATTCTCAGCTCTTGCTTTCAAAGTAATGACAGACCCATTCGTAGGTAAGTTAACATTCTTCCGTGTGTACTCAGGTACATTAGAAGCAGGTTCTTACGTACAAAACTCTTCTAAAGGTAAACGTGAACGTGTAGGACGTATCCTACAAATGCACGCTAACTCTCGTGAAGAGATCGCAAAAGTATACTCTGGTGACATCGCTGCTGCTGTAGGTCTTAAAGATACTACAACAGGTGATACTCTATGTGATGAGAAAAACCTTGTTATCTTAGAGTCAATGGACTTCCCAGAGCCAGTAATCTCTCTTTCTGTAGAACCAAAATCTAAAGCTGACCAAGATAAAATGGGTCAAGCTTTACAAAAACTACAAGAAGAAGATCCAACATTCCGTGCTCATACTGACACTGAAACAGGTCAAACAATCATCTCTGGTATGGGTGAACTTCACCTTGATATCTTAGTTGACCGTATGAAACGTGAATTTAAAGTAGAAGCTAACGTGGGTGCTCCAATGGTATCTTACCGTGAAACATTCCGTAGCGAAGCTAAAGTTCAAGGTAAATTCTCTCGTCAATCTGGTGGTCGCGGTCAATACGGTGACGTAACGATCGAGTTCTCTCCAAACGAAGAGGGTAAAGGTTTCGAATTCGAAAATGCTATCGTTGGTGGTGTTGTACCTCGTGAATACATCCCTGCAGTAGAAGCGGGTCTACGTGACTCTCTTGACCGTGGTGTTGTTGCTGGTTACCCACTAATCGACATTAAAGCGAAATTAGTATTCGGTTCTTACCATGACGTTGACTCAAGTGAAATGGCGTTCAAAATCGCTGCATCTATGGCATTAAAAGAAGCAGCTAAAAAATGTAACCCAGTTATCTTAGAGCCAATGATGAAAGTAGAAGTTGTAATTCCAGAAGAGTACCTTGGTGATATTATGGGTAACATTACTGCTCGTCGCGGTCGCGTAGAGGGTATGGAAGCTCGTGGTAACTCTCAAGTAGTACGTGCTATGGTTCCACTATCTGAAATGTTCGGATATGCTACAACTTTACGTTCTGCAACTCAAGGTCGCGGTGTATTCTCAATGGTGTTCGATCACTATGAAGAAGTACCAAAATCAATTGCAGAAGATATTATCAAAAAAAATAAAGGTGAATAATTGAAATTTCACCTTGCATCAAGTATAAATAATTTGTAAGCTATGAATGACTGACTATAGATGGGGCCCGTTTATAGTCGGCATCTTAGAATAATTTTAAAAAAATAAAACATATCTCTGAGGAGGCATTTTCTAATGGCTAAAGAAAAATTTGACCGTTCTAAAACGCATGCTAATATTGGTACAATCGGACACGTTGACCATGGTAAAACAACTTTAACTGCTGCTATCGCAACAGTTCTTTCTAAAAAAATGGGTGGATCAGCTAAATCTTACGCTGACATCGATAACGCTCCAGAAGAAAAAGAGCGCGGTATCACAATCAATACATCTCACGTAGAGTATGAAACTGAAACTCGCCACTATGCACACGTTGACTGCCCAGGACACGCTGACTATGTTAAAAACATGATCACTGGTGCTGCACAAATGGACGGCGGTATCTTAGTAGTATCTGCTGCTGATGGCCCAATGCCACAAACTCGTGAGCACATCCTTTTATCTCGTCAAGTAGGTGTTCCTTACTTAGTAGTATTCATGAACAAATGTGATATGGTAGACGACGAAGAATTATTAGAATTAGTTGAAATGGAAATCCGTGACTTATTATCTGAGTACGACTTCCCAGGCGACGACATTCCAGTAATCAAAGGTTCTGCTTTAAAAGCTTTAGAAGGCGAAGCAGAATGGGAAGAAAAAATCGTTGAATTAATGGACGCTGTAGATTCTTACATCCCAACTCCAGAACGTCAAACTGACAAACCATTCATGATGCCAGTAGAGGACGTATTCTCTATCACTGGTCGTGGTACAGTAGCAACTGGCCGTGTTGAACGTGGTCAAGTTAAAGTTGGTGACGTAGTTGAAATCGTAGGTATCGAAGAAGAAGCGAAACAAACTACTGTAACTGGTGTAGAAATGTTCCGTAAATTATTAGACTATGCTGAAGCTGGTGACAACATTGGTGCTTTATTACGTGGTGTTGCTCGTGAAGACATCCAACGTGGTCAAGTATTAGCTAAACCAGGTTCAATCACTCCACACACTAACTTCAAAGCTGAAGTTTATGTTTTATCAAAAGAAGAGGGTGGACGTCACACTCCATTCTTCTCTAACTACCGTCCTCAGTTCTACTTCCGTACAACTGACGTAACTGGTATCTGCATGTTACCAGAAGGCGTAGAAATGGTTATGCCTGGCGACAACATCGAAATGACTGTTGAATTAATCGCTCCAATCGCTTTAGAAGAAGGTACTAAATTCTCTATCCGTGAGGGTGGCCGTACTGTAGGCGCTGGCGTAGTAGCATCTATCCAAAAATAATTTTAGCTAATTGCTAATTTTTAAAAAACACTTTGCAGGGACGCTTGCAAGGTGTTTTTTTTTGCGCTTTATAACGTAAAAGCATAATGTTTATTCAATATATGTATTTCATTTATATATAATGACTCTTGTATAATGAAAGGTAAGAACAGGGGATTCTAATTAATTATTAGAAATGTTCATTTAAAAGGGGGATTTAATGGTGACAAATTATGTGCAAGTGGGAAACTTACAAGTAGCGGAAGTATTATTTCAGTTTATTAATGAACAAGTATTACCAAACAGTGGGGTAGAGCAAACGGCATTTTGGGAGGGCTTCGATCAGCTGATTCATGAGTTGGCACCTGAAAATAAGGCATTGCTTGCTCAACGGGATGCACTGCAGTCACAAATTAATGAGTGGCATAAAGGAAATAAGGGGAATTTCCAATTTGCCGATTATAAAGCATTTTTAGAAGAAATCGGTTATGTAGAACCAAAAGTAGAAGATTTCCAAGTGGAAACAGAAAACGTTGATGCAGAAATTGCATATCAGGCAGGTCCGCAATTAGTTGTACCTGTAAGCAATGCACGCTATGCAATTAACGCTGCCAATGCACGTTGGGGAAGTTTGTATGATGCACTATATGGTACGGATGCTATCAGTGATGAAGATGGTGCCGAAGCAGGCAAAGGTTATAATCCACTCCGTGGTAACAAAGTAATCGCGTATGCGAAGAAGTTTTTAGATCAAGCTGCACCTTTAACAGCAGCCTCACATACTGATGCAGTGAATTATAAAATTGCAGAAAATAAATTAGTAATTACATTGGCTGATGGTGAAACGACGACATTGGCAGAACCGGAAAAATTAATTGGCTTTCAAGGAACAACAGAACAGCCAACTGCAATTTTACTGAAAAATAACGATTTACACATTGAAATTCAAATAGACCGCAATCATCCAATTGGAAAAGATGATGCAGCCGGTGTAAAAGATATTTATTTAGAGTCCGCAATTACAACAATTATGGATTGCGAGGATTCGGTAGCGGCAGTAGATGCAGAGGATAAAGTGGAAGTTTATGCGAACTGGTTAGGGCTAATGAAAGGCGACTTGACGGCAACTTTTGAAAAAGGCTCAAAAACGGTAACACGTACATTAAACCCTGACCGTGTATATACAGGAGTTAATGGGGATACGGTAACATTAAACGGACGTTCGTTAATGTTTATCCGCAATGTAGGTCACTTGATGACAAATTCAGCTATTCTAGATAAAGATGGTAGCGAAGTGCCTGAAGGAATAATTGATGGTGTCGTAACGAGTTTAATAGCGAAGCATGAAGTAATCGGCAACGGTCAGTATAAAAATTCGCAAAAAGGGTCTATATATATTGTAAAACCGAAAATGCATGGCTCAAAAGAAGTAGCATTTGCAAATAAACTATTTGAGCGTGTAGAAGATTTAATCGGTTTGGAACGGTTCACGTTAAAGATCGGTGTTATGGATGAGGAGCGTCGTACATCACTTAACTTGAAAGCATGTATTCGTGAAGTGAAAAACCGTATCGTATTTATTAATACTGGGTTCCTGGATCGTACTGGTGATGAAATCCATACATCGATGGAAGCGGGCCCGATGATTCGCAAAGGCGAAATGAAAACTTCAACATGGCTTACTTCATATGAAAAATCAAATGTTATTGTTGGGTTAAATGCAGGCTTGCAAGGACGTGCACAAATCGGTAAAGGAATGTGGGCAATGCCGGACTTAATGGCGGATATGATTGAACAAAAAATCAATCACCCGAAAGCAGGGGCGAACACTGCCTGGGTTCCATCGCCGACAGCTGCAACATTACATGCAACGCATTACCATGAAGTAAATGTAAAAGATGTTCAAAAAGGTATTGTGACTTCGGAAGATTTACAGGATGCGATTTTGGAAATTCCGGTAGCGGCAAATACAGACTGGTCACCGGAAGAAATCCAAAATGAGCTTGATAATAATGTTCAAGGAATTCTAGGCTATGTTATCCGCTGGGTAGAGCATGGTGTAGGCTGTTCGAAAGTGCCGGATATTAATGATATTGGCTTAATGGAAGACCGCGCTACACTGCGTATTTCAAGTCAGCATGTAGCAAACTGGCTGCATCACGGTATTTGTACGAAAGAACAAGTAGAGGAATCGTTGAACCGTATGGCAAAAGTTGTAGATGAGCAAAATGCAGGTGATCCGGAATATTCGCCAATGTCAGCAAACTACGGGGATTCAGTAGCTTTCCAAGCGGCAAGCGAGTTAATATTTAAAGGTTATGATCAACCAAACGGCTACACAGAGCCAATTTTACACAAAAAACGTATTGAAGCAAAAGCAAAACAAAAAGTAAACGCATAAGGTTATCTAAGTTACTACTATTTCTTCTGAGATAGTAGTTTTTTTATACAAGTAGCAAAAAATAATGGAAATTTACTTATTTTAGTGTGAAAATGTGTATAACAGTAACAATGTAGTAATCGATATAGGAAAGAAGAGAACTAAAAATGCTAAATAAAATTGAATCTTTAGATGCGCTTATGTCAATAATACCGGTTGTGAAAGAAGCAATTCCGGTAGACTTATCGATTGCAGTATGTGATATAGAGAAGTTTGTAGCCTATTTTCCTGCCGAAGATTTAGATCTGAAAATACGAGTCGGTCAACAATTACATCCGGAAGAACCATTAATGATTGCGTTAAAGAACAGCCGCCGTTTAGAGGCAGTTGTACCGTCGGATTATTACGGTTTTGAATTTATCGGTACAGCGACGCCTTTATACGATAAAACAGGTAAAACAGTCGGAGGAATTGCTGTCCAAGTAAGAAAGCACTCAGAATTAATAGAAATTTCCCAAGCAATAACGGGTTCTTTAACACAGGCGAATGAGCAAATAGGCAGCATTGCGGGTGGTTCGACAAAATTGAAAGAGTCGGCAAATGAGCTGCTGGAACAATCAAAGCAGGCTGAGAAGAATGTTCAACAGACTTCCGATATTTTAACGTTGTTGAAACGAATGGCGGACCAAACGAATTTATTAGGCTTAAATGCAGCAATTGAAGCTGCCCGTGCAGGTGAAAAGGGAAGAGGTTTTGAAGTCGTTGCGACGGAAATCCGTAAATTTTCGAAAGAAACAATTGAATCAACACAAAAAATCAGAGAAACAATGGCCCAAATTAATGAGGCTACCCAAAAGATTACGAACTCCATTGCTCAAATTTCCACTATCGGGACATTACAAAGCGAATCTATCCAACAAGTTTCCGATTTTGTGAAGGAAATTCAAACAATGTCTGCACAGCTGAATGAATATGCCGATAAATTATAAAATGGTTGCCTAGAGATACAGAAACTTTCTAGGCAACTTTTCTATTGGGAAACAAATTCGCGGGCAAGTTTAATAAACTCCCGCACTGCAAAGGGTAAGTATTTGTTTTTCTTCCATGTAACCCCAAGTTCCAGATGAATTGCTTCCTCCTGAAAAGGAATGCATTTAATCGAAGTGTATGGAATTTTCTCGGCAAGCTTTTCCGGAAGCAGCGCAATCCCCAGTTTTGCCTGAACCATTTCGATAAATAAATCTTTCTGAGTCGTTTCGCAGGCAATTGTAGGAAAGAATCCGTGTTTGGAGCACTCCTCAATAATGCGGTCATACAAAATAAAATCTTTTCGGTAAATAATAAATGTCTCATCCGCTAATTCACTTAGCTGTATCGTTTCTTTTACTGCCAAAGGGTGACTCTCATGGACGATTAACAGTAAAGGATCTTTTAAAAATCGGATTGTCTCCAAAGATTCGTTCGAGGAAGTTACACTGCATACTAATCCGACATCCAGTTCACCGGCTTCGATTTCCTGGCGTATGCGTTTCGTTCCGACTTCCGTTAGTAAAATTTCGATATATGGATTAAGCTCTTTATAATAGCTGATTAATTTCGAAAAAAACTCGGCCCCAACGATTGGCGGAATACCGATTCGTATTTGGCCTTTCTTTAATTCCATCAAATCCGTTAACTCCGAACGCAGGTTTTGAAATGATTCAAGTACTTGCATTGAATTCACAAGAACGGCCTGACCGGCATCTGTCAGCTCAAGCTGTTTGGAAGACCGGTAAAATAACGGTACACCTAGCTCTGACTCAAAATTTTGGATTGCTTTACTAATAGATGGCTGTGATACATGCAAAGTTGCAGCTGCCTTCGTAAAACTTAAATGCTTGGCCACTTCAACAAAGTATTCGATTTGGCGTAAATCCATTTTTCTTTCCCCACCTCTTTAACTATAATTCCTGTAATTGAATTGATTATAGCAAAGTTTGTAAGAGTTGGACTGCCAGTTTTTTGTATAATGGAAGTATATAGAAGGAGTGGTGTTCTTTGAAAGTATTATTAATAGAAGATGATATCTCCATTTTTGAACTGATAGGTGAACGATTAGCGCAGTGGAATATACAAGTAATCGGGCCGAAAGATTTTCAACATATAATGGTAACATTTAAAGAAGAAGAGCCTCAGCTTGTTATTATTGATATTCAGCTGCCTGCATTTGACGGTTTTCATTGGTGCCGTGAAATAAGAGCGGTTTCGAATGTTCCTATGTTATTTCTTTCTTCACGTGACCATCCGATGGATATGATTATGGCGATGCAAATGGGAGCAGATGACTTTGTGCAAAAACCATTTCATACGGAAGTATTAATTGCAAAAGTTCAAGCATTGCTTCGACGTGCCTATAATTATCAGGAAGCGCAGCAAAGTGATATTGAAAAGTGGAATGGAGCTGAAATTCATTATGACCGTGCAATTGTCCATTATAAAGATCTGCAAATAGAGTTAACCAAAAATGAGTTGTTTATATTAAAGGTGCTCGTAAAAGCGAAAGGACAAATTGTTTCCCGGGATGAACTAATGCGAAAATTATGGGATGACGAACGCTTTGTAAACGACAATACATTAACGGTCAATGTAAATCGTTTACGCCAACGATTAGAGGATATTGGTCTCATCAATGTGATTATGACGAAAAAAGGCCTTGGTTATTTGGCGGTGGATGCATGATCCGCTTGTTTATAAGGCAGTATCTGTCGGCCATCCTATTTGTTATCCTCCTTCAGGTGCTGATCAATCTAATATTATTCCTCGACACAGGATTCCATGAGGTTTCCCTGCTTTATTTAAACATTATCTGGTTTACACTAGCCGCCGGTTATTTCAGTTTGCGCTATGTGAAAGACAGGAGATTAATGAAGCTATATGCCAAGTTTAGTGGAACTTACTCTGACGTTATTCATGAAGATTATAAAGAACAGCTTGCTGAGAAGAATATAAAAATACAGGAACAGAAGCAGATCGTATTAGAACGGCAGGATGAGCTTTTAGCCTGGGTACATGAAATGAAATCCCCATTAACGGCAATGCAGCTGTTGTTCGAAAAAGTAGAGAAAAGCGAAGTGAAGGAACGCATCGAAAATGAATGGCTGCGTCTTTATTTATTATTAGACCAGCAGCTACATGCAACACGTCTTATGACAATCGAGCAGGATAACCGAATTGAAAAAGTTCAGGTGAAGGATGTACTTATTCAAGAAATCAAAGCATTGCGCAGCTGGTGTTTTGAAAAGCAAATAGCAATTAATCTGGATTTGGGTGATCTGACTGTCCAATCAGACGCAAAGTGGCTAGGGTTTATCGTACGGCAACTTTTATCGAATGCGGTAAAGTATAGTCATATCGGGGGAGAAATTACAATCTCTGCTCAAATGGTTAATGAGCAGCCGGTTCTCATTATTCAAGACGGCGGAGTCGGTATAAAGAGTGAAGACTTGCCGCGTGTATTCCGCAAATCCTACACCGGAACAATTGGTCGTGAGACGAGTGCCGCAACAGGGATGGGGCTGTACCTTGCTAAACAGGCGGCACAATCTCTGCATATTGTTCTGGCAATCGAATCAACTGAAGGGGCAGGCACTTCTGTAAAAATTACTTTCCCGAAAATTAATGAATATCAAAAAACGCTTGGAATGTGACGAACTTGTCACTTACCATGCGTTTTTGTCATGTAAATCAAACGATTCCCATTAACGGTACATGTAGAATGAAAGTAACAAGAAAGGGTGGAAACGATGAGCATTTTAATCGCACGTAAAGTTCGAAAAACATATGGTAAGCGCTCGCTTGCACAAGAAGTATTAAAGGGCATAGATCTGGAAGTGGAAAAGGGTGAGTTTGTCGGCATAATGGGGGCTTCAGGTTCCGGAAAAACAACATTACTAAATGTACTCTGCTCCATAGATCAAGTGACAGACGGATTTGTCGAAATCAATGGGCAAAAGCTCCAAGGAATGAAGGAGCGTACATTGGCAAAGTTTAGACGTGACGAGCTCGGCTTTATCTTCCAGGACTATAATTTACTCGACACTTTGACGGTAAAAGAAAATATTTTATTGCCGTTATCACTCAGCACCATTCCAAAAGCCGCTGCAGAGCAACGTTTACAGGAACTCGCTTCGATTTTAGGAATTGCAGACATTTTGCGGAAATATCCAAATGAGATTTCCGGTGGTCAAAAGCAGCGAACATCTGCAGCTAGAGCCCTAGTAACCAATCCATCACTTGTATTTGCAGATGAGCCAACAGGAGCACTTGATTCAAAAGCGGCTACTGCACTGCTCGATAATTTAGCAAAAATTAATAAAGCAAAAAACGCTACAATCATGATGGTCACACATGATGCCATTGCCGCCAGCTTCTGTTCTCGTGTACTGTTTTTAAAAGACGGTCAAATTTATACAGAACTGTATAAGGGCGATAAATCACGCAATGAATTCTTCCAGCAAATATTAAATACGCAAAGTGTTCTAGGCGGTGAGCAGAGTGAAGCTTAGTCAGCTCGTTATTAAAAGCATGATAAAAAATATGCGTCACTATTACTTATACTTTTTCGCACTCATTTTCAGTGTGACGCTGTTTTTCTCATTTGTGACACTGCAGTACAATGAATCTGTAATTGAAGCGACAAAAGCAAGTGGTACGGCAGCTTCCGGATTTGAAGCGGCATCGTATATGCTGTATTTTATTGTCCTGTTCTTCGTGCTGTATGCCAATCACTTATTTATTAAGCGCCGCAGCAAGGAAATTGGGTTGTATCAATTAGTCGGCATGACAAAAGGGCTTGTGACACGTCTGCTAGCCTTTGAAAACATCCTATTATTTGCCGGTGCGGTAAGCGTCGGAATTTTATTGGGCTTTTTAAGTTCACGTTTGTTTGCGATGATTTTACTAAAGCTATTAAGATTTGATGCGGTTGTAACACTGAGCATCAGTAAAGTAGCAGTTGTGAATACGTTAAGTGTATTTGGTATTTTGCTCGCAGTTCTTTTAGTGCAAATGGCATTTATGGTACACAGAACAACTTTACTCTCACTATTTAACGTATCCAAGCAGGCGGACGAGCGTGTAAAACGCTTTAGTGTATTCCCGATGATAATGGGTGCGATTGGGTTGGCATTGATTATTTATGGCTACTATAAAAGTACGGTATTATTTTCAGGGCAAACAACAAACTTATTTTTAAGCATGATCATTATTTTAGCGACGACAATCGGCGGAACTTATTTTGTATTCCGCTATTCGGTTGCATTCATATTAAATTTGTTCCGTCTAAGAAAGAACGGGCATTTGAATCTAGCTGATGTTCTGGCGCTGACACCAATTATGCACCGGATGAAGGGCAATGCGAAATCACTGACGCTCATTACTGTCATAACGGCGGTATCTCTTGCCATTACGACTCTTTCTTATATCAGTTACTACTCGGCGGGCAGTACGGCGGAAAATTCAGTACCAGCAGATTATATAATAGTAGATGGACGCGGAGAATCCTTCATTGAAGCGCTGGAGCAGGAAGGAATTGCAATTGAGGAAGATAAGTTCAGGTTAACGAGCGCACAATTTGATATGACGGAAACTTTTTCTGGTGAAATAGTAGATTTACTTCAGGGTAAGACATTAGCGGACGCCCTAATAATTCCGCTTTCGGACTACCATCAGCTCGATCCGGATGTACAACTTTCAAAAGGAGAGGCGATTATTGCGGGCTATAATGGCTTCCAGGCAAATATATTGCCGATAGAAGCACCACACGACTTTACATTGCTGCATCAGGAGCACCAGTTTCCGCTAAAAGTTAAGGATGTGAACGATACATCGATTATAGCATGGCATATTACAGGAGGCGGCTTTGTATTTATCGTTGAAGATACTCTGTTTGACCAACTGCAGCAATTAAATGAAGAATATGCAATCGGTTATACTACACATGAACAAACATCAATCAATTTAGTAGATGCAGATGATGAAACATATAAGCTTACAGAAATGCTTTATGAACAAACTGGCGCAAATATACTTTTTGAAGCTGAAGAAGGCAGTGGCATGAATAAAATCAGTTCACTGCGATCAGAGGTTGAATTTAATTTAAATCTATATGGGACGACCATTTTCACAACGGCTTTTCTAGGTTTAGCCTTTTTACTGGCAACGGGCAGCATTTTATACTTTAAGCAAATGTCCGAAGCAGATGAAGAGATGGAATCGTATAAGATTCTCCGAAAAATCGGATTTACACAGGAAGAATTAACGCGCGGTATAATGATGAAACAGTTATTTAACTTTGGTGTACCTTTACTGATTGGCCTATTGCACAGCTACTTTGCAGTGAAGTCCGGCTGGTTTTTATTCGGTACAGAATTAACAACGCCTCTACTTGTGACAATGGGATTATATATCGCCATGTATACCATATTTGCTGCATTAACAATCAATTATTACAGAAAAATAATAAAACAGGCTTTATAATACTTCAAACCGTCAATTTTCTCTTATTTGACGGTTTTATTTTATCTATATCCGTTGACTCATGTTCAATTTTCTTGTAACTTTAACACATTAGTAATTTAGCAGACGAAAGTGAAGTGTACAACATGAATGCTGTATTAATAGCGGTAGGGGTTATGCTTATTTTAAGCCTACTGCGTATAAATGTCGTTTTATCCCTGACAGTAGGGGCAATTATTGGCGGCCTTGTCGGCGGATTAGATATAACAGAGACGATCAAGGCCTTTGTAGACGGTCTTGGCGGAGGTGCAACAATTGCGCTAAGCTATGCACTGCTTGGTGGATTTGCACTCGCAATTTCTCGTACTGGTATACCTGAAGTATTAGTAAAAGCAATTTTAAAAATTGTACAGCGTGAAGGTGAATCCCAAAAGAAAGGTGCCGCCAAAGCATTAATCTTCTTAGTATTGCTGGCAATGGCGATCATGTCGCAAAACCTGATTCCGGTGCATATTGCATTTATTCCTTTAATCGTACCGCCGATAATCAAAATTATGAATATGCTGCAAATTGACCGCCGTTTAATCGCGTGTATTTTAACATTCGGTTTAGTTATGCCATATATGTTCATACCTGCAGGGTTCGGTTTAATCTATCAAGGGATTATAGTCGATCAGATGGCTATAGCAGGATTGGACATTGCTTTGAGTGATGTTCCTAAGGCCATGGCTATTGTAGCCTTAGGGATGGCTGTAGGGCTTGTAGGAGCCTTTATAGCCTACCGTAAACCAAGACTGTATGAAAACGTTGAAATGGGTAAGACGGCTGACTTAAATAAAGAAGTAAATACATTGCACATTGTTTTTGCTGCAGTGGCATTAATCACTTCTATAGTAGTACAAGTGATGACAGACTCAATGATTGTCGGGTCAATTGCCGGTATTATGATTTTATATATAACAGGTACACTAAAAGTTAAAGAAGCAGATGCAGTTCTATCGGATGGAATGCGTATGATGGCATTTGTCGGTTTTGTTATGATTTCAGCAAACGGATTTTCTGCAGTTATTAATGCGACAGGTGATGTCGAAACATTAGTATCCGGTGCAATGGACATTTTTAACGGGAATATAAGTGTTGCAGTTTTAATCATGCTCATTGTCGGCTTAATAGTTACAATGGGAATTGGTTCATCATTTGCAACCATTCCAATCATTGCAGCAATTTTTGTACCAATCGCAATGGAACTGGGGTTAAGTGAATTAGCAATCATCTGTTTAATCGGAACAGCTGGTGTACTAGGTGATGCTGGCTCACCAGCTTCCGATTCTACATTAGGTCCGACAGCAGGACTAAATGTCGATGGACAGCACAACCATATTTGGGATACATGTGTGCCAACATTTATCTTCTATAATATTCCACAGATTATTTTCGGATGGATTGCAGTCGTTTTCTTCCTATAGTAATAGTCGTCGCTTTCAGCAAATAGAAAGCGGCGACTTTTTCAATTTCATAACTGTTAGTTTTCAGAATAATATATTTAAAACATATTACTCCCTTTTCAGTTGCTTTCATCGCCAGAAACTTATATACTAGAAAACGGCTCAAAAAGAGCGAACCTATTTATAAAGAATAAAACATTATGAAAAGAATTTTGCTAAAAGACTTGCGAACTTCTTTTTTATTGTATATAATGTTGAATGTTGGTCTTTGACTGCGAGGAAGCGAGAGGTTGCCGACACACCCGGCCGCTTTGCCATGGCGGTGTGTAGGAGAAATTTTCGTGGAGAATGTCTAGAAAATAGGCGAGAAGGAGGGAAAGTAATGGCAAAACAAAAAATTCGTATTCGTTTAAAAGCATATGATCACCGTATTCTTGATCAGTCTGCTGAGAAAATCGTTGAAACTGCGAAACGTTCAGGTGCTGGAGTATCGGGTCCGATCCCACTACCAACTGAAAGATCTGTATACACGATCTTACGTGCGGTTCATAAGTACAAAGATTCTCGTGAGCAATTTGAAATGCGCACACATAAACGTCTTATCGACATCGTTAACCCAACACCACAAACTGTTGATGCGTTAATGAAGCTTGATTTACCATCTGGCGTTGATATCGAAATCAAACTTTAATGGTAAAAACAAATATAAAACTTTTTCTAAAATTTACAGGAGGTGTGACAAATGACTAAAGGAATCTTAGGTAGAAAAATTGGTATGACTCAAGTTTTCGCTGAAAACGGAGATCTTATCCCAGTAACAGTAATCGAAGCTACTCCAAACGTAGTTTTACAAAAGAAATCTGTTGAAACTGATGGCTACGAAGCGATCCAATTAGGTTTTGAAGATAAGCGCGTTAAGCTTTCAAACAAACCTGAACAAGGTCACGTAGCAAAAGCAAATACTGCTCCTAAGCGCTTCATCCGTGAGTTCCGCAACTTAGAAGCTGCGACTTACGAGGTTGGTCAAGAAGTCAAGGTTGAAATTTTCGCTGAAGGCGAAGTAATCGATGTAACAGGTGTAACAAAAGGTAAAGGTTTCCAAGGTGTTATTAAACGTCATGGTCAATCTCGCGGCCCTATGTCCCACGGTTCTCGTTACCACCGTCGTCCGGGTTCAATGGGTCCAGTTGCCCCGAACCGCGTATTCAAGCAAAAGAAATTACCTGGTCAAATGGGTGGCACAGTTGTTACTATTCAAAACCTTGAAATCGTTAAGGTTGATGTAGAGCGCAACTTACTACTTGTTAAAGGTAATGTTCCTGGTTCTAAAAAAGCATTAGTAACAGTTAAAACTGCTATTAAATCAAAATAATTCTCTTAAAGAAAGGAGGAAACAGGAATGACAAAGGTTTCAGTACTTAGTCAAACAGGTGCTTCAGTTGGTGAAATCGAATTAAACGATGCGATTTTCGGAATCGAGCCAAACGAAGCTGTATTATTCGACGCTGTAGTTGCACAACGTGCTTCTTTACGTCAAGGTAATCACAAAGTTAAAAACCGTTCTGCAGTTGCTGGTGGTGGTCGTAAACCATGGCGTCAAAAAGGAACTGGTCGTGCTCGTCAAGGTTCGATCCGCTCTCCACAATGGCGTGGTGGTGGTGTTGTATTCGGTCCTACTCCACGTAGCTACGCTTACAAACTACCTAAGAAAGTTCGTCGCTTAGCAATCAAGTCTGCTTTATCTTCGAAAGTATTAGAACAAAACTTAGTAGTACTTGATGCATTATCATTTGATGCACCAAAAACAAAAGATTTCAAATCAGTATTAGCTGCTTTAGAAATCAGCAAAAAAGCATTATTCGTAACTGCTGAAGTTAACGAAAACGCTATTTTATCTGCTCGTAACATCCCTGGTGTTACAGTGTTAACAGCTGAAGGAATCAACGTATTAGATCTATTAGGTCACGATAAAGTTGTATTCACTCAAGATGCTGTAAAAAAAGTTGAGGAGGTGCTTGGATAATGGAAGCACGTGATATCTTAAAACGTCCGGTCATTACTGAGCGTTCTTCAGAAATTATGGCAGAGAAAAAGTATACTTTCGAAGTAGACACTCGCGCTAACAAAACTCAAGTTAAAGATGCTGTTGAAGAAATCTTCGGTGTTAAAGTTGAGAAAGTAAACGTAATGAACTACAAAGGTAAGTTCAAACGCGTTGGTAAATTCGGTGGATACACTAACAAACGCCGTAAAGCAATTGTTAAATTAACTACTGATTCAAAAGAAATCGAATTATTCGAAATCTAATCTTAAATTCATATAAGTAGCATTAAAGAAGGAGGGAAAACAAATGGCGATTAAAAAGTATAAGCCAACCACAAATGGTCGTCGTAACATGACGTCATCTGACTTTGCGGAAATTACTACTAATAAACCAGAAAAATCTTTATTATTACCAATTAAACGCAAAGCTGGTCGTAACAACCAGGGTAAAATTACTGTTCGTCATCACGGTGGCGGTCACAAGAAACAATACCGTGTTATCGATTTTAAACGTCTTAAAGACGGCATTCCAGGACGAGTTGCTACGATCGAATACGATCCAAACCGTTCTGCGAACATCGCTTTAATTAACTATGCTGACGGTGAAAAACGTTACATCTTAGCTGCGAAAGGTCTTGAAGTAGGTCAAACTATTTATTCAGGTCCAGAAGCGGACATCAAAGTAGGTAACGCTTTACCATTAGCAAACATTCCAATGGGTACTACAATCCATAACATCGAAATGAAACCTGGTAAAGGTGGACAATTAGTACGTTCAGCTGGTACTTCTGCGCAAGTATTAGGTCGTGAAGGTAAGTATGTAATCGTTCGCTTACAATCTGGTGAAGTTCGTTTAATTCTTGCTACTTGCCGTGCTACAATCGGTCAAGTTGGTAACCAAGAACATGAACTTATCAACATCGGTAAAGCAGGTCGTTCTCGTTGGTTAGGTAAACGCCCAACTGTACGTGGTTCTGTAATGAACCCTAACGATCACCCACACGGTGGTGGTGAAGGACGTTCTCCAATTGGACGTAAATCTCCAATGACACCATGGGGCAAACCAACTCTTGGTTACAAAACTCGTAACAAGAAAAATAAATCATCTAAATTTATTATTCGTGGACGTAAAAAATAATGTGGTAAAACTACGGTTCGTTTCGAGAGCCGTGGTCGTATCACGGAGGGAGGTTCCTAAATGGGTCGCAGCTTAAAGAAAGGACCTTTTGTTGATGACCACCTAATGAAAAAGGTGGAAGCACAAGAGGCTTCTGAGAAAAAACAGGTTATTAAAACTTGGTCTCGCCGTTCTACTATCTTCCCAAACTTCATCGGTTTAACAATCGCTGTATATGACGGACGTAAACACGTTCCTGTATACGTTACTGAAGATATGGTAGGTCATAAACTTGGTGAGTTCGCACCAACTCGTACTTATAAAGGTCACGGTGCAGATGACAAGAAAACAAGACGCTAATTTTGAGAGGAGGTAAATCCTAATGACACAAGCTAAAGCTATCGCTCGTACAGTTCGTATCGCTCCTCGTAAAGTTCGTCTAGTAGTAGACTTAATTCGAGGCAAGCAAATTGGTGAAGCAGTTGCAATTTTACGTCATACTCCAAAAGCGGCGTCTCCAGTCGTTGAGAAAGTATTAAAATCTGCAGTTGCTAACGCTGAACACAACTATGAGTTAGATATTAATAACTTAGTTGTATCTGAAATCTTTGTTGATGAAGGTCCAACATTAAAACGTTTCCGTCCACGTGCACAAGGTCGTGCGTCGGCAATCAACAAACGTACAAGCCACATTACAATCGTGGTATCTGAGAAGAAGGAGGTTTAATCCGTGGGTCAAAAAGTACATCCAATAGGACTACGTGTTGGTATTATTCGTGACTGGGAGTCAAAGTGGTTCGCTGAGAAAGACTACGCAAACTTGCTACACGAAGACATCAAAGTACGTAAATATATCGAAACTAAGCTTAAAGATGCATCTGTATCTAAAGTAGAAATCGAACGCGCTGCAAATCGCGTAAACATTACTATTCACACTGCGAAACCAGGTATGGTTATCGGTAAAGGTGGTACGGAAGTTGAAAACTTACGTAAACACTTAACTGAAGTAACTGGTAAACGTGTGCACATCAACATTATTGAAATTAAACGTGCAGATCTTGACGCTAAATTAGTAGCTGAAAACATCGCTCGTCAACTTGAGAACCGCGTATCATTCCGTCGTGCTCAAAAACAATCAATCCAACGCACAATGCGCGCTGGTGCAAAAGGTATTAAAACACAAGTATCTGGACGTTTAGGTGGCGCTGATATCGCGCGTGCTGAACACTATAGTGAAGGAACTGTTCCGCTTCATACATTACGTGCTGACATTGATTATGCACATGCTGAAGCTGATACTACTTACGGTAAACTAGGCGTTAAAGTTTGGATCTACCGTGGTGAAGTCCTTCCTACTAAAAAGAACTCTGTGGAAGGAGGCAAATAATATGTTATTACCTAAACGCGTAAAATATCGTCGTGAACACCGTGGTAACATGCGTGGAGAAGCGAAAGGCGGTAAAGAAGTATCTTTCGGTGAGTTTGGCTTACAAGCTACAACAGCATCTTGGATTACAAACCGTCAAATCGAATCTGCCCGTATCGCAATGACTCGTTACATGAAACGTGGCGGTAAAGTTTGGATCAAAATCTTCCCACATAAGCCTTACACGAAAAAGCCTCTAGAAGTCCGAATGGGTTCTGGTAAAGGTTCTCCTGAAGGTTGGGTAGCAGTAGTAAAACCAGGAAAAGTAATGTTCGAAATTGCTGGTGTATCTGAAGAGATCGCACGTGAAGCACTTCGTTTAGCATCACACAAACTTCCTGTTAAATGTAAGATCGTAAAACGTCAAGAAACTGGTGGTGAATCTAATGAAAGCTAATGAAATCCGTGACCTTGCCACTTCTGAAATTGAATTAAAAGTGAAATCACTGAAAGAAGAGCTTTTCAACCTTCGCTTCCAATTGGCGACTGGTCAATTAGAAAACACAGCTCGCATCCGTGAAGTTCGCAAAGCGATCGCACGTATGAAAACTGTGATTCGTGAAAGAGAAATCAGTGCAAATAACTGATAAAGGAGGGTTTTAAGTATGACTGAGCGTAACCAACGCAAAGTTTACACTGGCCGTGTTGTTTCTGACAAAATGGATAAAACAATTACTGTTTTAGTTGAAACTCACAAAAAGCACAAGCTTTACGGCAAGCGTGTAAAATACTCGAAAAAGTTTAAAGCTCATGATGAGCAAAACACTGCGAATATCGGTGATATCGTACGTATCATGGAAACTCGCCCGCTATCAGCTACTAAACGCTTCCGTTTAGTTGAAGTTGTAGAAAAAGCGGTTATTATTTAATAACACATTTCGGAATAAAATATATTTCCGAAGGGAGGTAACCTAAGTGATTCAACAAGAAAGTCGTATGAAAGTTGCTGACAACTCAGGTGCACGTGAAGTTTTAACGATTAAAGTACTTGGTGGTTCTGGACGTAAAACTGCTAACATCGGTGATATCGTTGTTTGTACAGTTAAGAAAGCAACACCAGGTGGCGTTGTCAAGAAAGGTGACGTTGTTAAGGCTGTTATCGTTCGCACAAAATCAGGTGCTCGTCGTAAAGACGGTACTTACATTAAGTTTGATGAGAATGCTTGCGTAATTATCAAAGATGATAAATCACCACGCGGAACTCGTATTTTCGGACCAGTTGCACGTGAGTTACGTGATGGCAACTTCATGAAAATCGTTTCTTTAGCTCCAGAAGTTCTTTAATTTCATGACAGTACCAATCAAGGAGGTGCGACACATAATGCATGTTAAAAAGGGCGACAAAGTAAAAGTAATTACTGGTAAAGACAAAGGTAAAGAAGGCGTAATCCTAGCTGCTTTCCCTAAACAAGACCGAGTTCTTGTTGAAGGTGTAAACATCGTTAAGAAACACGTTAAACCTAACCAACTTAACCCACAAGGTGGAATTGTATCTCAAGAAGCTGCAATCCACGTTTCGAACGTAATGCTAATCGATCCTAAATCTGGCGAGCCGACTCGTGTAGGTATTGAGATCAAAGATGGCAAAAAAGTTCGTGTTGCAAAAAAATCAGGTGTAGTAATCGACTAATAAGTAAATTGAGAAGGGAGGTACACACATGAGCCGCCTAAAAGAAAAATATTTAAGTGAAGTTTCACCTGCTCTTATGAGCAAGTTCGAATATAAATCAGTAATGCAAGTTCCTAAAGTGGAGAAAATCGTTATCAACATGGGTGTTGGTGACGCTGTTCAAAACTCAAAAGCTCTTGATGTAGCTGTTGAAGAATTAACAACAATTACTGGTCAAAAACCAGTAGTAACTAAAGCGAAAAAATCTATCGCAGGTTTCCGTTTACGTGAAGGTCAAGCGATCGGTGCTAAAGTTACATTACGCGGTGAGCGTATGTATGAATTCCTGGATAAATTAATCTCTATCGCACTTCCACGTGTACGTGACTTCCGTGGTGTTTCTAAAAAAGCATTCGACGGTCGCGGTAACTATACATTAGGTGTTAAAGAGCAATTAATTTTCCCAGAAATCGATTACGATAAAGTTTCAAAAGTACGCGGTATGGACATCGTGATCGTAACTACTGCGAATTCTGACGAAGAAGCTCGCGAGTTATTAACACAGTTCGGAATGCCGTTCCAAAAGTAATAAAATAAGGAGGGCGAAGACGTGGCAAAAAAATCAATGATCGTTAAACAACAACGCACGCAAAAATTTAAAGTTCAAGAATATACACGTTGTGAACGCTGTGGCCGTCCACACTCTGTATACCGCAAATTTAAACTTTGCCGTATTTGTTTCCGTGAACTTGCATATAAGGGACAAATTCCTGGCGTTAAAAAAGCCAGCTGGTAATCCCCTAATTTGGGAAGGAGGTAAATTTTCATGACAATGACTGATCCGATTGCAGATATGCTTACACGCATTCGTAATGCGAACATGGTACGTCACGAGAAGTTAGAAGTTCCTGCTTCTAACGTAAAGAAAGAGATCGCTGAAATTTTAAAGCGTGAAGGTTTCGTACGTGATGTAGAATATGTAGAAGACAACAAGCAAGGTATCATCCGTATTTTCTTAAAATACGGTAAAGAGAACGAGCGTGTTATCACAGGTCTAAAACGTATTTCTAAACCAGGTTTACGTGTATATGCTAAAACAAACGAAGTACCTAAAGTTTTAAACGGTCTTGGTATCGCTTTAGTATCTACTTCAAACGGTTTATTAACTGATAAAGAAGCTCGCGCTAAACAAGTTGGCGGAGAAATCTTAGCATACATTTGGTAATTAGTAAGAAAAGAACGGAGGTGCAATATAAATGTCTCGCGTAGGTAAAAAAGTTATCGAGGTACCTGCTAACGTAACAATCGAAGTCGCTGCTGGCAACGTTGTTACTGTTAAAGGTCCTAAAGGCGAATTAACTCGTCAATTTAACCAAGATATGAAAATCGAGCAAGAAGGCAACACACTTTCAGTTGTTCGTCCTTCTGATTCTAAAGAACACCGTACAAACCACGGTACAACTCGTGCGTTACTAGCTAACATGGTAACAGGTGTTTCTGAAGGTTTCACTCGTGCTCTAGAACTTGTCGGTGTAGGTTACCGTGCACAGTTACAAGGTACTAAACTTGTACTAAACGTTGGTTACTCTCACCCAGTTGAGTTTACACCTGAGCAAGGAGTAGAGGTCGAAGTTCCTTCAAACACGAAGATCATCGTTAAAGGTATTTCTAAAGAGCGTGTTGGTGCATTAGCATCTAACATCCGTGACGTGCGTCCACCAGAGCCTTACAAAGGTAAAGGGATCCGTTACGAAGGTGAATTCGTTCGCCGTAAAGAAGGTAAAACAGGTAAATAATGCGGCATAAACCGCATTAATTTTTGAAAGGAGTGACCACTGTGATTACGAAACAAGATAAAAATCAAGTTCGTAAAAAACGTCATGGGCGTGTTCGTTCTAAAATTTCGGGTACTGCACAACGTCCACGTTTAAACGTATTCCGTTCTAACAAGAACATTTATGCACAACTAATCGATGACGTAGCTGGCGTAACTTTAGTTTCTGCTAATACTCAAGAAAAAGCTTTCGAAGGTATGGGCGCAAACGTAGAATCTGCTGCTAAAATCGGTGAAACAATCGCTAAACGCGCTGCTGAAAAAAATATTACTACAGTAGTATTTGACCGTAGCGGTTACTTATATCACGGACGTGTAAAAGCTTTAGCTGAAGCTGCACGTGAAAACGGCTTAGAATTTTAATAAGAAGGAGGGACATACTTCATGAGTCGCATTGACGCAAACAAATTAGAACTTGAAGAACGCGTAGTTACAATTAACCGTGTTGCTAAAGTTGTTAAAGGTGGTCGTCGCTTCCGCTTCTCTGCTCTAGTAGTAGTAGGAGATAAAAATGGTCATGTAGGATTTGGTACTGG
This sequence comes from Solibacillus sp. FSL W7-1464, assembly GCF_038004425.1. Taxonomy (NCBI): domain Bacteria; kingdom Bacillati; phylum Bacillota; class Bacilli; order Caryophanales; family Caryophanaceae; genus Solibacillus; species Solibacillus sp. FSL W7-1464. The sequence goes on along the minus strand of NZ_JBBORC010000001.1, from coordinate 3,772,332 downwards.
TAAAGCCCAAGAGGTTCCAGATGCAATCCGTAAGGCTGTTGAAGACGCGAAGAAAAACTTAATCGAAGTACCACGCGTGGGTGGAACTACTCCACACTTAGTGCAAGGTCGCTTCGGTGCAGGTTCAATCTTAATCAAACCTGCAGCTCCTGGTACAGGAGTTATCGCTGGTGGTCCGGTACGTGCCGTACTGGAATTAGCTGGTATTACTGATATTCTTTCAAAATCTCTTGGTTCAAACACACCAATCAACATGGTGCGTGCAACTGTAGCAGGTTTAACTGAATTAAAACGCGCAGAAGAAGTTGCAAAACTACGCGGTAAATCAGTGGAAGAGTTATTAGGATAAGGGGGGGAATTATAATGGCTAAATTACAAATTACCCTTAATAAATCTGTCATCGGTACTAAGCCAAACCAACGTAAAGTTGTTGAGGCATTAGGATTACGTAAATTAAACCAAACTGTGGAACAAGCTGATAACGCTGCAATCCGCGGGATGATTACAAAAGTAGCTCACTTAGTTACTGTTAAAGAAATTTAATTTCAATTATATGAACAAGGAGGTGCCACCCAAATGAAACTTCATGAGTTAAAACCAGCAGAAGGTTCACGTAAAGTACGTAACCGCGTTGGTCGTGGTATCGGTTCTGGTAACGGTAAAACTTCTGGTAGAGGTCATAAAGGTCAAAACGCTCGTTCTGGCGGCGGCGTTCGCCCAGGATTTGAGGGGGGTCAAAACCCACTTTTCCGTCGTTTACCTAAACGTGGCTTTACGAACATTAACCGTAAAGAATACGCTATCGTTAACCTTGACGCGTTAAACCGTTTTGAAGATGGTGCAGAAGTAACACCTGCATTATTATTAGAAACTGGTATCGTGAGCAACGAAAAAGCTGGAATCAAAATTCTAGGTCATGGTACATTAAGCGTTAAACTTAATGTTAAGGCTCACAAATTCTCAGCTTCTGCAAAAGAAGCAATTGAGAACGCTGGCGGAACAACTGAGGTGATCTAATGTTTCAGACAATCTCTAACTTTATGCGCGTTCGAGATATACGAAATAAAATCATCTTCACACTTTTAATGTTAATCATTTTTCGTATCGGAACATTCATTCCGGTACCAAATGTTAACGCAGATGTATTAAAGGCAACTGATGAGTTTAGCTTAGTAGGTTTCCTTAATACGTTTGGCGGTGGTGCATTGGCAAACTTCTCGATCTTTGCGATGGGGATTATGCCTTACATCACAGCCTCAATTATTGTCCAGTTGCTTCAAATGGATGTTGTTCCTAAGTTTGCAGAATGGGCGAAACAAGGTGATGTAGGTCGACGCAAGTTGGCTCAATTCACTCGTTATTTCACGATTGTATTAGCATTTATTCAATCTTTCGCAATGAGCTTTGGATTTAACCAATTTTATGGCGGATCGTTGATTACAGATACTAGTATTCAATCATACTTAACGATTTCAATCGTATTAACTGCAGGTACGGCATTCCTATTGTGGTTATCTGAACAAGTTACTGCTTATGGTGTTGGTAATGGTATCTCTATTATTATCTTCGCTGGTATCGTTGCTGCGATTCCTAATGCAGTAAACCAAATCTACGCACAACAAATTGATGGAGCCGGCGATCAATTGTTTATCAATATTGCCATTTTAGTTCTGTTAGTTCTAGTGCTGCTTGCTGTTGTCGTTGGAGTTATTTATATTCAACAAGCGTTGCGTAAAATTCCAATCCAATATGCAAAACGAGTTGCTGGGAATTCACCTAAAGTCGGTGCACAGCAAACGCATTTACCGTTAAAAGTAAATGCTGCAGGGGTTATTCCGGTAATCTTTGCGGTTGCGTTTATTGTTACACCTCAAACTTTAGCAACATTCTTTGGAGATAATAATGTAACAGCGTTTATTACAAACACGTTTGACTATACTAAACCTGTTGGTATGTTAATCTATGTTGCTTTAATTATCGCCTTCACATACTTCTATGCATTCATTCAGGTGAATCCGGAAAATGTGGCAGACAACTTGAAAAAGCAGGGTGCTTATATCCCGGGTATCCGCCCAGGTAATGACACTCAAGCTTACTTAACAAAAGTACTTTATCGTTTAACATTAGTTGGCGCTTTATTCTTAGTAGTTATTTCAGTAATGCCGATTTTATTCATTAACTTCATGAACCTGCCAGCTTCGGCTCAAATCGGGGGAACAAGTATGATTATCGTAGTCGGTGTTGCACTTGAAACGATGAAACAGTTAGAGTCTCAATTAGTGAAGCGTCATTATAAAGGCTTTATGAAATAATGCAGGTTTAGGAAACATTTTCGTTTCCTTACCGGCTTATGCTATAAAGGGGAGTATTACGTATGAATATCGTTTTAATGGGTCTTCCAGGTGCCGGTAAAGGTACTCAGGCTGACAAAATTGTTGAGAAGTACGCAATCCCTCATATTTCTACAGGCGATATGTTCCGTGCCGCTATTAAAGAAGGTACAGAATTAGGTTTACAGGCCAAAGCGTTTATGGATCAAGGTGCATTAGTACCTGATGAAGTAACGATTGGTATTGTTCGTGAACGTCTTTCACAACCAGACTGCGAAAAAGGTTTCTTATTAGACGGATTCCCGCGTACGGTTCCTCAAGCTGAAGCTTTAGATAGCATCCTTGAAGAATTAGGACGTCCTGTTGAGCATACAATTAATGTTCAAGTTGAAAAAGAAGAGTTAATCGCACGTTTAAGTGGTCGTCGTATTTGTAAGACTTGTGGTACATCATATCATTTAGTGTTCAACCCACCAAAAGTGGATGGCATTTGTGATAAGGATGGCGGCGAGTTGTACACACGTGCAGATGATAACCCTGAAACTGTTACAAACCGTCTGGAAGTAAATATGAACCAAGCACAACCTTTACTTGATTTCTATGAAGCAAAGGGAGTACTTACAAATATTAATGGACAGCAAGAAATTTCAAAAGTATTTGCTGATCTTGATGCTCTATTGCAGGGCAGCCGCAGCTGATATCCGTCCGGGCGCTAGACAGCTTCCGCGGTAGTCATGCGGAGGCAACAACGAAACATAATTTTTTGAGAGTTGCAAAAGCATATTGTGCCCGGTATATACTATAAAGGTTGAGCACTTAATTAGTGTGATGACATCTTTGTAACGTATAATGGGTTTCGTGGAAGCATCTGTGTAACGGGTATGAATCTCTCATCAAGACATTCCGGCTATCGTGTTAACATAAGGATGCGGTTCCTTATAGGATACTGTTTCCATGGATTGTGTGAAGCGAAACCAGACGAGCGTCTTATTCTACATCTCTCATGCAATCCAAACATATGTTGAAACGAGTTGCTTCTTAATTAGGAGAAACAGTTGCAAGAGCTCGCATGAGTTTTTTGATATAAGCATATAGAAGGGAGTCGAGAAGATGGCGAAAGACGATGTAATTGAAGTCGAAGGGACAGTTCTTGAGACTTTGCCAAACGCGATGTTTAAGGTAGAATTAGAAAATGGGCACACTGTGCTTGCACACGTATCTGGAAAGATCCGTATGCACTTTATCCGTATCCTACCTGGAGATAAGGTTACTATTGAGTTATCTCCTTATGATTTAACTCGCGGTCGTATCACATACCGTTTTAAATAATCTTTTGCACTCCGGACTATTAAGGAGGTTAGGTTAGATGAAAGTGAGACCATCTGTGAAACCGATCTGCGAAAAATGTAAAGTAATTCGCCGACGCGGTAAAGTAATGGTAATCTGTGAAAATCCTAAACACAAACAAAAACAAGGATAATTAATCAAGGAGGTGCACTAACGAATGGCACGTATTGCTGGTGTTGATATTCCTCGCGACAAACGCGTTGTAATTTCATTAACATACATTTACGGTATTGGTAAAACGACTTCTCAAAAAGTATTAGCAGGTGCAGGTATTGACGAAAATACTCGCGTTAAAGACTTAACAGAAGATCAATTAAACCAAATTCGTGAACAATTAGATTCATACAAAACTGAAGGTGACTTACGTCGTGAAGTATCTTTAAACATCAAACGTTTAATGGAAATTGCTTCAAACCGTGGTATCCGTCACCGTCGTGGTTTACCTGTTCGTGGTCAAAATACGAAAAACAATGCGCGTACGCGTAAAGGTCCACGTAAGACTGTAGCGAACAAGAAAAAATAATTAAGTAAAGGAGGTTCCTTCTTAACATGGCTCGTAAACAACAAACTCGTAAACGTCGTGTGAAAAAGAACATCGAATCTGGTGTTGCTCACATCCGTTCTACATTCAACAATACAATCGTAACGATCACTGATATGCAAGGTAACGCATTATCTTGGTCTTCAGCTGGTGCTTTAGGTTTCCGTGGTTCACGTAAATCAACTCCATTCGCAGCTCAAATGGCTGCTGAAACAGCTGCAAAAACTTCAATGGAACATGGTTTAAAAAACATTGAAGTAACAGTTAAAGGTCCTGGTTCAGGTCGTGAAGCTGCAGTACGTGCACTTCAAGCTGCTGGATTAGAAGTAACTGCTATTAAAGACGTTACTCCAGTTCCTCATAACGGTTGCCGTCCGCCAAAACGTCGTCGTGTGTAATGGGTGCAGCTTAGAAGTTTAATTACTTCTACGTACATCATGTTACTTTGTACAAAAGTCTTGTGCATTTTATAGTCTAACTCAGATTAACAACTATGATGATAAGAACCTATACATTAGATGTTTTGAAGGAGGGTAAATTGGAATGATCGAAATTGAAAAACCAAAGATTGAAACAGTGGAGATTAGCGAAGATGCCAAATACGGCAAGTTTGTTGTAGAACCGCTTGAACGCGGTTATGGTAATACTTTGGGAAATTCTCTACGTCGTATCCTTCTGTCTTCATTACCTGGAGCTGCTGTAACGTCAATTCAAATTGACGGCGTGCTGCACGAATTCTCAACTGTAGAAGGCGTTGTAGAAGATGTCGCTTCGATTATCTTAAACGTGAAAAAGCTAGCTTTAAAAATCTACTCTGACGAAGAAAAAGTTATTGAGATTGATGTAAAAGGTGACGGAACGGTTACTGCAGCTGACATTACACATGACAGTGATGTAGAAATTTTAAACCCAGATCTATATATCGCAACAATCGCTAAGAACGGTCATTTACGTATGCGTATGTACGCACAACGCGGCCGTGGTTATACTCCTGCTGATCAAAACAAACGTGAGGATCTTCCTATCGGCGTGATCCCGATCGACTCTATTTACACTCCAGTTTCACGCGTCAACTTCCAAGTAGAGAACACTCGTGTTGGACAAAATTCTGACTACGACAAGTTATCACTTGATGTATGGACAGATGGAAGCATCGGTCCTAAAGAGGCGATTTCACTTGGAGCGAAAATTTTAACTGAACACTTAAACATCTTCGTTGGCATGACGAACGAGGCACAAACTGCTGAAATCATGGTCGAAAAAGAAGAAGACCAAAAAGAAAAAGTATTAGAGATGACTATCGAAGAACTTGATCTTTCGGTTCGTTCTTACAACTGCTTAAAGCGTGCTGGTATCAATACGGTACTTGAATTAGCTAATAAGTCAGAAGACGATATGATGAAAGTACGTAATCTTGGTCGTAAGTCTCTTGAAGAAGTTAAGCATAAGTTAGAAGAGCTTGGTTTAGGATTACGTAAAGAAGACTAAGCGAAAAATTATAAAATTTAGCTAGATCAGATATATTTAAAAGGAGGGAAACGTCCATGGGTTACAGAAAACTTGGTCGTACAAGTTCTCAACGTAAAGCATTATTACGCGACTTAGCTACTGATTTAATCATCAACGAGCGCATCGAAACAACTGAAGCGCGCGCTAAAGAAACTCGTAAAGCTGTTGAGAAAATGATTACTTTAGGTAAACGCGGAGATTTACACGCTCGTCGTCAGGCAGCAGCATTCATCCGTCGTGAGCTAGTAACAGTTGGAGAAGGCGAAGAAGAAAAAACTGTTTTCGCACTTCAAAAATTATTTGACGATATCGCACCTCGTTATGCGGAGCGTCAAGGTGGTTACACTCGTATTCTTAAAGTAGGTCCTCGTCGTGGAGACGGCGCACCAGTAGTAGTTATCGAATTAGTTTAATTCTTAATAACATACAGGTGAAAAAGGGGTGTCCGGTTCACCGGTTGAACCCGCACCCCTTTTTTATATAAACAAAATTGATTTATACGACATAATAAAGCTGAGCGTTATGATGAGCGGGGTAGTAAATACTGGCGTCTCGTTTAGCTCTCCGCACCTCATTCAACGAATTTTCGGGCTTGAGCACCCGTAAATTTTGTAAATGTAACGACAAGCGCATTTCTCTGAATGAGGTGCGCGCTTTTTTATTTACGGAATGAAGGGTTGAGCCCCTAAATTCCCTATACATATGCAAACATAAAGTACGTTTAAATAGGTTGCCATCGCGCAAAACTTGTTTGAAAACGTGCTTTATTTTTATATAGGTATCATTTCCTGGGAAATTCAAGGTAACATAATAATAAGTCATACTATAGCGAAGCAGAGGGGAGATTAGCTGCGTATGAGTGAAATTTTATCATTTAATCAAGTAACCTTTTCCTATACACCGGAAGAGCCTCATAAACAAAATGCAGTTGAGGATGTTTCCTTTACGATTACTAAAGGTGAATGGATTACGATTGTCGGTCATAACGGCTCCGGTAAATCGACAATGGCTAAATTGATGAGCGGCTTACTAATGCCACAGCAAGGGGAAGTCCGTATTAAACGTGAGATCCTGACAGAAGAGAATATATGGGATATCCGTTCGCAGATTGGTATTGTCTTTCAAAATCCGGATAATCAGTTTGTAGGGGCTACTGTGCAGGATGATGTGGCCTTCTCGCTCGAAAACAACGGTGTTCCGCATGAAGAGATGGTTAAACGTGTGCACAATGCTCTCAGACAGGTGAAAATGGAAGACTTTATCAATCACGAGCCCCATCATCTATCAGGCGGACAGAAGCAGCGTGTTGCGATTGCAGGGGCATTGGCAATGCATCCGCAAATATTAATATTGGACGAAGCAACATCTATGCTGGATCCTCAAGGCCGTGAAGAAGTGTTAACAATCGTGGAAGCACTGCGTAAAGAAATTGGCCTAACGGTACTTGCAATAACCCATGATCTTGAAGAAGCATTATTGGCAGACCGTATTATTTTTATGAACGCCGGTAAGAAATACGCTGAAGGAACGCCTGAAGAGATTTTTGCATTGGGTGATGATCTCGTACAGTTTGGGTTGGATATGCCGTTTGCGATGAAAATGACGAAGCTGCTGCAAGCACAGGGTGTACATCTTGTAGGACAACATATGACAGAAGAAGAGCTGGTGAATGACTTATGGACATCCAACTTCAACAAGTAAGCTATGCCTATGCAAAAGGCACTCCATTTGAAAAGAAAGCTTTACATGAGGTTGACTTAACAATTAAAAGTGGAACATTTCAGGCAATTATCGGACATACAGGTTCAGGTAAATCAACAATTCTCCTGCATTTCAACGGATTATTAAAACCTTCCAGCGGTACCGTAAAAATCGGGGACCGAATGATTGAAGCAGGAAAAAAAGCGAAGGATTTAAAAGCAATGCGCCAAAAGGTAGGTATCGTGTTTCAGTTTCCTGAGCACCAACTTTTTGAGGAGACCGTTTTAAAGGATATTATGTTTGGTCCGATGAATTTTGGGGTGTCTGAAGAAGAAGCGGAAAAACGGGCGCGTGAGCTGATTTCATTAGTAGGATTGCCGGAAGACATATTGGACAAATCCCCATTCGACCTATCCGGTGGTCAAATGCGCCGTGTCGCCATTGCAGGGGTATTGGCAATGGATCCCGAAGTAATCGTTCTCGATGAGCCAACAGCGGGCTTGGATCCTCGTGGTCAAAAGGAAATTATGGACTTATTTTATAAGCTACATAAAGAGCGCGGTTTAACAACGATACTTGTTACACATAGTATGGAAGATGCAGCACGCTATGCGGATGCGGTTGCCATTATGCATGAAGGACGCTGTGTGTTGACCGGAGAGCCGCGTATGATTTTCAGCGATCGTCAAACACTTGCCCAATTCCGTCTGGAGCCGCCACGTATTGTTCGCTTCCAGCATCTGGTCGAGAAGATGATAGGGAAACCATTAGCGAAAGTATGCTTAACTGAAGAAGAGCTTGCCGTGGAAATTGGACAGGCAATTCCAAAGGGGCGTGAACAGCAATGATGGAAAAAATGATTTTTGGGCGTTATATACCGGGAAATTCATTTGTGCATAAGCTTGATCCGCGTTCAAAGCTGCTCTTTGTTTTTGTCTTTATTATCGTAGTCTTTTTTGCCAATAATGTAGTAACCTATGCGCTGCTTTTAGCATTTACATTACTCGTTATTCTACTATCGAGAATCCGCCTTTATTTTCTGATCAACGGCTTAAAACCCGTCATATTTTTAATGCTATTCACTTTGATTTTGCATTTGTTTATGACAAGGGAAGGACCTGTATTAATTGATCTTGGCTTTATGAAAATATACGAAGAAGGCTTACGGCAAGGGATGTTCATATCGATGCGTTTTTTAATGCTTGTATTTATGACATCTATCTTAACGTTGACTACTTCTCCTATTTCAATTACGGACGGTCTGGAAGTGCTGCTCAATCCGTTTAAAAAGGTAAAGCTGCCTGTCCATGAGCTTGCATTAATGATGTCGATTTCTTTACGTTTCATTCCAACATTAATGGATGAGACGGATAAAATTATGAAAGCACAGATGGCCCGTGGCTCGGATTTAAGTGCAGGACCGATTAAAGACCGTCTAAAAGCGGTTGTGCCATTGTTAGTACCGCTCTTTGTCAGTGCTTTTAAACGTGCAGAGGATTTAGCGACTGCGATGGAAGTGCGAGGTTACCGTGGTGGCGAAGGGCGTACGAAATACCGTCAGTTAAAGTGGATGGGAAGAGATACGGCTATTTTAGTCGTACTTGTATTACTGGGCGTCCTTTTATGGATGCTGCGCAGTTAGAGGAGTAAAGATATGGTGAGATTAAAAGCAACGATTAGCTATGACGGTACAAGTTTTGCCGGCTATCAGGTGCAGCCGGGTGAGCGTACAGTACAGCTTGAAATCGAAAAAGTATTAACAACAATGCATAAAGGGACACATGTTAGAATTACAGCGAGCGGCCGTACAGATGCGCGTGTCCATGCAACGGGTCAGGTTATACATTTTGATACCGCTCTTGCAATTCCACCTGAAAAATTCCAAAAGGCACTAAATGTCCAATTGCCGCGTGATATTCGTGTTCTTCATATGGAGCAAGTAAGGGAAGACTTTCATGCCCGCTATGATGTATCAGGCAAGCGTTACCGGTATATTTGGGATTGCTGCACTGTTCAAAGCCCGTTTAGAAGGCATTATACAGTCGAGACAGGCGGAGTGAAACCGAATGTAGAGGCAATGCGTAAAGCAGCACAGGCAATTGTCGGAACACATGATTTCAGCTGTTTTTGCGCGGCGAATACGAGTGTTGTCGATAAAGTGCGTACGGTTGAAGCACTGGAGCTTGACTGGCATGGGGAAGAGCTGCATATGACCATCAGCGGCAACGGCTTTTTGTACAATATGGTACGGATCATTGCAGGCACATTGTGGGAAGTTGGCATCGGTCGAAGGGAAGCAGCGTCACTGGAAAAGGCGATCGCTTCAATGGACCGTGCACAAGCAGGTAAAACAGCACCAGCACATGGTCTATATTTGGAACAAGTTTTTTATCAAGATTTATAAAAATTTATTTGAAAAAGTTTTCCTTTTCGCTATAAAATCCTAGAGAAATCGGCTTGTGAAAAGGGTTAACAACCTCTCCAGGTGTTCAATTAAATATCTTGACTTTAAACGCGATCCAGTATATGATGATGTATGGTATTTTCATTACCACCACAATAATAAGCCCCGAAACTTATAAAGTGTATATAATGAAAAATAACGGTAATTCATATCGATTAGGAGGATACAAACATGCGCACAACTTTCATGGCTAAAGGTCAAGAAGTAGAACGTAAATGGTTAGTAGTTGACGCAGAAGGCCAAACGTTAGGTCGTTTAGCTTCTGAAGTAGCTTCTATCTTACGCGGTAAACATAAACCAACTTTCACACCAAACGTTGATACAGGAGATCATGTGATCATCATCAACGCTGATAAAATTGAGTTAACAGGTAACAAATTACAAAAGAAAATTTACTACCGTCACACTCAATTCGCTGGTGGTTTAAAACAACGTACAGCTGGTGAAATGAAGGAAAAATACCCAACTCAAATGCTTGAGTTAGCAATTAAAGGTATGCTTCCAAAGAACTCTTTAGGTCGTCAAATGTTCTCTAAATTGAACGTTTACACTGGTTCTGAACATCCACATGCTGCACAAAAACCAGAAGCTTACGAGTTACGTGGTTAATCAATAAACTATAATAGGAGGAAATAACTTTGGCACAAGTACAATACATCGGCACAGGTCGCCGTAAAAGCTCAACTGCTCGCGTACGTTTAGTACCAGGCGAAGGTAAAGTAGTAATCAACAACCGTGATGTTTCTGATTACCTACCATACGAAACTTTACACTTAATTATCAACCAACCATTAGTAGCTACAGAAACTAAAGGTTCATATGACGTTCACGTTAACGTAAACGGTGGTGGCTTCACAGGTCAAGCTGGAGCAATCCGTCACGGTATCGCACGTGCATTATTACAAGTTGATCCAGACTTCCGCCCAGCTTTAAAATCAGCGGGTCTATTAACTCGTGATTCACGTATGAAAGAGCGTAAAAAACCAGGTCTACGCGGCGCTCGTCGTGCACCTCAGTTCTCAAAACGTTAATCTTTACGATTACTATTTTGCGAAATTACAAAACCCTTTCTTGGAATTTTTCCGAGAAAGGGTTTTTTGTTCCGTCCTTGCTAAAGCGCCAACTCCTCGCACCATTAAGTCCCTCCGTGCAAAAGTGGTAAAGCATTTACTTTTGCGGCAGGCCTTCCTAGTCTTGCGGCTCACACAAGATGAGTCATTGGGGGCATGCCACAAGGAAGTGTCGATATGTCCCTCGGAGTGAAACGGGCGCTTTAGACTTTTGTTCTTATTCATTTGCAAAACCGTTTGTCGCATGGAGTTTTCCTTTAATTTTTGAAAGAGGCAAATGAGTACCGCTTAGCCACGATTTAAAATCAATCACTACAGGCAATGCATCCCCGCCTAGAGCAACAATACATTTCCCTTCAGCCGGTAAATAGCCAACCGTATGGAGTGTACCATCCCATGCTCCGTATTTTGTCGCAAAGACCCCATTTTCGATACCATTCAATAATGTAAATGCTTTTTCAAAACTAAGTGGAATTGTCTGGGCACTCGAAATAATATTTTCACGCGCTAAGGAATCTTCCGTTCGATACCGGTTTTCTTCTGTCAGAACTTTAAAGTGGTTCGTACAGGCGGTTGCGTCCCGAACGGCCACATTGCGCGGAGATGCTTCTACTGCAACCATCGTTTGCTTGGCATCCAGTAATACATAATTAAATGAATGCTTATGGGGAATATTTTTTAATAGTGAAATCCCTTCTTCAACAGTTGCACAGCGTTCCAGCAACAGACGCCCGATCATATTGCATACAAAGCCATCTGCCCTGTTTTTCGTATTTACGAAGTTATAACCGACGACGAGTCCTTTCTCATTCATTCCATCCATGCGGCCTGTAATTTGCATGGAAGGTCCGACAGATGCGTAGCCGCCGTCAGTCGGGGCATATAACATAAAACGCCCATCATAACTTTGAGGGTCATTGTCATAGTTGCGGATCATATAAGAAGGGCTTGTCGTTATCGAGCAGCCGCTTTTTTTATGTGCCGCATAATAGCCACCATAGTGAAGTAAAGCCTGTTCTTCCGTATAACCAAGTGTATAAGCGAGACCTTCGATTTCCTCTTCAATTCCCGGGCCGAACCGGTTTAAAAGTTGCTTAACAAATAATTTATCTATAGAAAATTTAAGATTCAATTGTTTATAAAGTTTTTCTCTATTATAAAAAAGAGGGGAATCTTTTAAAAGCTCTCCCTGATATATACCAAACTCATAATGCGATCCTCTGAATTGTATAATATCGCTTGTTACGTTTTTCAATTTTATGTACCCCTTTAATGAAACTGTTTTTTTCATAGTAACGATATTTAAGGAACAAACAAAATAAAAGGGTTTGAGAAAAATTTGTACGTATTCTAATGCATTGCCATAATTGTATACATTGGTATACAATAGTATTCAAAAACGATGAGGTGAAAAATTTGAAATCAGAAGGTAGGGAGAGACATCGAGGAGAAGGAGAACATGGTAAGCGCCGCCCAAAAGGTGCCCAAACTTTCCGTCGCGGGCGTGCACTGGAGTTTTACCGCCAACTCGAAATGAAACGTTCAACATTGAAACAACAGCTGGAGTCTGCGGATTTGCAATCGATTCATCCTGTTATTGCCGGAGAACTGAAAGCGACCGAAGCGATTATGAATGATTTCGTAGGCTTGTTTCAGTTGAATGAATTGCTGGAAGATACACAGGCAACAGAAGAGGAATAATTTTTCACAACATAAGGAAGTGAACTTGTTTAATGCAGGCAGTATGGAAACTCTCAAAATATATTAAGCCGTATATATTATTTGCAATCATAGCTCCCGTAATGATGGTTATTGAGGTAAGCATGGATTTACTGCAGCCTACAATATTAAAGCATATTATCGATGATGGGATTGCTCAAAATGATACGTCATATATTGTGAAAATGTTTGGCTTAATGATAGCGACATCCGTAATCGGCTTAATCGGAGGGGTAGGGTGTTCGATTTATGCATCACGGACGGCCGTTAACTTTTCAACCGATCTACGTCAGGATTTATATGAAACAATTACGTACTTTTCAAATAGCAGTAAAGATAAATTTACGCTCGGAAAGCTTGTTACGAATTTAACAAGTGATATGGAGATGCTTCAGCGTGCACTGACGATGTTATTAAAAGTATTTGTCCGCGGACCGATGATGTTTATCGGGGCGATTGTCATTGTCTTTATTACAGCACGCGAGTTATTTCCGATTTTGTTGGTCGTTGTACCGATTTTGGCATTTTGCATGTACTATTTTACGGCACTTTCAGGAAAGCTTTTTCATAAAGTGCAAAAGGTTGTCGATGTTGTAAATACGAAAGTCCAGGAAAACTTGGCAGGTATTCGGGTCATTAAGGCATACAATCGGAAAAATCATCAAATCGAGCAGTTTACCGGAGTGAACACACAGATGATGAAGCGCAGTATGGCAGCCGATCAAATTATAGGTGTACTTGCACCGCTTACGATGTTTGTCGTGAACTTAGGTATTGTTGCAGCACTTTGGATGGGTGCGATCAAAGTAGATAACAATACGCTGCAAGTGGGGGTTATCCTTGCTTTTATCAATTATTTGATGATGGTCATGCAGGGGCTGATGAGTTCTTCAATGGTACTTGTACAGTTGGCACGTGCAATACCAAGCGCAGGGCGGATCGTAGAAGTGCTGGAAGAGAAAACAGACTTAATAAGTCCTTCAGCACCAGAGACGAAGGAAATTCAAGGAAGTATAAGTTTTGAAAATGTAAGCTTCTCCTATTTAAAAGAAACAGAATCAGTATTGAAAAACATTAGCTTCCATGTGAATGCGGGAGAAACGGTCGGCATTATCGGAATGACAGGCAGCGGGAAATCGACATTAGTTAAAATGATACCGCGCCTGTTTGATCCTGACAGTGGCAGCGTAAAAATAGACGGTTTACCGATCGGGAACTATTCATTGGAACATTTACGCCAGTCGGTCGGCTTTGCGCCGCAAAAAGCGACATTGTTTTCAAAAACGATCGCCGACAACTTACGATACGGCAAACCCGATGCAAAAGCAGAGGAAATTTTGCAGGCATTGCAATCAGCAAACGCCCAGGAGTTTGTCGATAAGCTGGATGCAGGGACAGAACACTTGCTCACACAAGGGGCAACAAACTTGTCAGGCGGGCAAAAGCAGCGATTGGCAATGGCGAGGTCCTTTATCCGGAAACCGAGTATTTTAATTTTGGATGATGTGACAAGTGCGGTTGACAGTATTTCTGAAAAAACGATTCAACGGGCAATTGAAGAACAATTTAGCGATGCCACAAAAGTTATTGTCTCGTCTAAAATCTCTTCCATTCGTCATGCCGATCAAATACTCGTAATGGACGACGGGAAAATTGCCGCAGCAGGAACACATGAGCAATTATTGCAGGAAAGTCCATTATATCAAGAGATGGCGAAAACACAGGCAGAAAAAGGGGTGACCTTAAGTGAATAAACAACAAGGGGAACCGCCTGCACCAATGAGGCATCCAGGTGGCCGCTTTACAGGTCCGGTTGTGAAGCCGAAAAATCAAAAAGAAACATTGCTTCGTATTTGGAGCTATTTACGCATACAAAAGGTAGAACTGATCAGTGTTGTCATTTTCGTATTTATTAGTACATTGTTAAGCTTAGTCGGCCCGTTTCTGATCGGGAAAACAATCGATGATTATATTGTGAAGCTCGATGTTCCGGGAGCGATTCGGATGGCACTTATTTTAGCCGGCGTCTATATCGCGTCGTCTTTACTCACTTGGCTTCAAACATTCGTCATGATTCGAGTTTCACAGAAAACGATTCGCCGGCTGCGACAACAGCTGTTTGAGCAGTATCAGTCATTGCCGCTTTCCTTTTACGACAAAAGACAGCAAGGCGATTTAATGAGCCGGATGACAAATGATATCGAAAATTTAAATGCCGCATTGTCACAAAGTGTCATTCAAATTGTTTCGAGTTTTTTAACGATTATCGGAACGGCCTTTGCACTCTTTTATTTAGATTGGCGATTAGCCCTAGTAACACTCATTATTATTCCGCTCATCGTCTATGCGACAAAGCAGATTATTAAACGAAGCAGTGTAAACTACAAAGCACGTCAACGGGATCTGGGCAATTTGAATGGTTATATTGAAGAAACCATTTCGAACGCGGATATTATTACGCTTTTCGGTCAGGAAAAATCAACGCTCGCTGAGTTTAAAGAAGCCAATGAGCGATTGCGCGGTTCAGCAATGCGAGCTGATATAATTTCTGGCTTCATGGGCCCAATCAATAACTTTATGAACAACTTAGGTTTAAGTCTTGTAATAGGTGCCGGTGCAATCATGGCTGTAACAAGCGGACTGACAATCGGTGTAATCGCATCTTTTGTTACGTATACCCGCCAGTTTTTCCGACCGATCAATCAGCTATCGAACTTGCTCAATACGTTCCAATCGGCTATTGCGGGCTCCGAGCGCGTTTTTGAAGTGCTGGATGAAGCAAAGGAAGTAGCAGATATGGGAAATGCAAAAGCGAAAGAAAAGTTTAGTGGTGATGTTAAGTTCGAAAATGTTCAGTTTGCTTATGAAACGGGCAAGACAGTATTACACGGAATTGATTTTGAAGCAAAAGCAGGAGAGACAGTTGCCATCGTTGGTCCGACTGGTTCAGGGAAGACGACAATCATCCAGCTATTAACCCGATTTTATGATGCGACAGGGGGCCGGATCTTATTGGACGGTGAACCAATTGGGCAATACAAGATGACGAATGTGCGTGATCATGTCGGAGTCGTACTGCAGGATACGTACTTGTTTTCAGGAACAGTACGTGAGAATATCCGTTTCGGTAAGCTCCATGCAACGGATGATGAAGTTGAACAAGCGGCAAAAATTGCATATGCACATAATTTTATAAAGTATTTGCCTGAACAGTACGAAACAGTGCTTACAAGCGGGGGCTTAAATTTAAGTCAGGGGCAGCGTCAGCTTATAGCGATTGCACGTGCAATTTTAGAGGATCCCGACATCTTGATTTTAGACGAAGCAACTTCAAGTGTGGATACGATGACAGAAGTGCATATTCAAAAAGGTTTGAACAATTTGATGGAAGGGCGTACGAGCTTTGTCATTGCACACCGTCTTAAAACAATTGAAAATGCAGACCAGATCATTGTCATTAAAGATGGCCGGATTTTAGAGCAGGGAAATCATGATTCTTTAATGAATGAACAAGGTTTTTATGCAACATTACAGCGTCAGCTTTTGTCGCAATGATAAGGTGAATATTCCACCGTCCTTTTGCGTATAGTAGGCAAAAAGGACGGTGTTTTTTTTGAGACGTTGGCTTGCACTCATATTCGTAATTTTTTGTTCGATGCTTGTCGTTGTATATGAAACGAATGCATCCGACCGGCGATTTTTTTTGCCCGAGCCATTAGGTGGGGTAAAAATTGTATTAGATGCTGGTCATGGAGGAGTTGATGGTGGTGCCTCAAATGGAGAGGTAATCGAAAAAGATGTGACACTGGCAATTACAAAAAAAGTAGCTCGTCAATTGACACGTTTAGGGGCAGAAGTAGTATTAACACGTTCAACAGATGGGGATGTATTAAGTGAACATGCACCAAGTGAGACCTTTCCAACACTTCGTGAGCGTAAAAAACAGGACATCTTTTTACGTGAAACGTTAGTAGAATCACATGAACCGGATCTATTCATTACGATTCATGCAAATGCAATCCCAAATAGCAAGTGGAGAGGGGCGCAAGTGTTTTACCATCAGACAGGACATGAGAAAAGTGCGGCACTCGCACAGGCTGTTCAGCAATCAATTCGAGAGACGATGGAAAATACGGAACGCGAAGCACTGGCGATTAAAAATGTTTATTTATTAAAGAAAGTCGAAAAGCCGGCTGTATTAGTCGAAACAGGTTTTTTAAGCAATGAGGAAGAGCGTGATTTACTGGCAAATGACAGCTATCAGGAAAAAATGGCATTTGCGATTGCGCGTGGCATCGAAAATTATATTCACGTAAAATACGAGTAGGCAACATGTAATAACAATACGAATCGATTATGATATACTAACAATTGTAATTTCATTCAGGGGAGTGTTTGATATGTTAAATGAGGAACAAGTCCGAGAACTACTAGGAGAACTACAAGATCCGTTTTTACATAAATCACTAGCAGAAACAAAAGGTGTAACAAACGTTTCGATTAAAGCGGAAAAAGCGCATGTGAGTGTTCGTATTGCAATCGCAAAAACTAATACGCCTGAACAAATGACACTGCAAATGAAAATTGTTGAAGTGTTAAAGGAAAATGGCGCGGCTTCCGTTGGGATTCGTTTTGAAGAATTACCTGCAGAAGTACTGCAATCATTCCGTGGACAAGCGACGGAATCGGAAGCACAGGATATTTTATCCCCTTTATCAAGCGTACAGTTTATTTCAATCGCATCAGGTAAAGGCGGAGTAGGGAAATCGACGGTATCTGTAAATATGGCAGTTGCACTAGCACGCCTTGGCAAAAAAGTCGGTTTAATCGATGCCGATATTTATGGTTTCTCTGTACCGGACATGATGGGTGTTACGGAAATGCCGGTCGTAAAAGATGACCGTATTTACCCGGTAGAGCGTCTTGGTGTAAAAGTTATCTCTATGGGATTCTTCGTTGAAAATAATGCACCAATCGTATGGCGCGGACCGATGCTTGGAAAAGTATTGGACCAGTTCTTCCGTGATGTAGAGTGGGGCGATTTAGACTACTTACTATTGGATTTACCACCAGGAACAGGGGACGTAGCTCTGGACATTCACCAAATGCTGCCGTCTTCAAAAGAGATTGTTGTAACAACACCTCATCCGACAGCCGCTTTCGTAGCAGCCCGTGCAGGTGCGATGGCATTACAGACAAATCATGAAATTCTTGGTGTTATTGAGAATATGGCTTGGTATGAAAGCAAATCAGGGGAAAAAGAATTTGTATTTGGTCAAGGTGGCGGTCCAAAGCTTGCTGATGAACTGCGCACAAAATTACTTGGTCAAATTCCATTAGGACAACCAGATTGGACAGAGGAAGACTTTGCACCATCTGTCTATGCAGAAAGTCACCCAACAGGTAAAATCTATTTGCAAATCGCTGAAGAAATTATTTCAGAGTTAATTAAAAAATAAAAAAACAACCAGTTGTCCCGAATGAGACGACTGGTTGTTTTTTTATGATCCTCCACCACTTTCTTTACCGCCGCCGCTTTCCTTCTCGGAGCCGGACCCGGATTCAGATCCCGATTCCGATTCCTTTTCGGATGAAGCTTCACCGCTCTTTTTAATGAGATCCTGCCATTTTGTCTGCATAAGCGGATTTTCGATTGTTTCCATTACGATTTTTTCAAGCTCTTTTCGCATGACGGCACCTTTCATTATGCTTTCCAGCTGTTTTTGCATATCCGGCTGGTCGAAGAAAGACGTTAAAGCTTCCTGGTAGCTGGCGTCGTTCAGTAAGTTTTTCATAAGATCTTCCTGCTGATCCTGCATACTTTTTGCGAATGTTTCTTTGAATTTCGGGTCTTCGAATGTTTTAATCCAAAAATCCATTGCCTCTTTTGACAACATTGTCTCCTCGGTCGCTTTTTTAACTTCCTCCGTATTTAAAATAAGCAACTCCCGGAAATTCTTATCTTCAAACATTTGGCGAATTGCTTTTTTCCCGTCCTCTGTCTGAATGGCATCGACCATAATTTTCTTTACTTCATCATAAGACATTGTCGTCGATTTGGCATCATTACAACCGGCAAGGAGAATGAGGGAAAAGGCTAGTATGATTAATCGTTTCACTTTTCTCACGACCTTTCTTCATTTATGCGCTTTCGCTTATTGTTCACAATTTTACCGATTGTATGTAACATCTTTTAAGAGAGGTCGCTTTTTTCACATCAAATTGATAAAATATACAAGATATATTAAAAAATGGGGGAATTTGTTCGTGACGATACGAAACTGGGTGAAGTTTGCTTTTTGGGCATTAGTAATCGGTGGTTTAGTTAATGCAGTTGCCTCGTTAATTATTCGTTGGGACTTTTACCAGCCATACTTAGCGAACGGAGAAATCTCGGAATTTCTTGCTGCAGTAGTTTGGAATATCGTATTAGGGATGACGATGAGTGTAATGGCACAAGCAGGCTTTTTCGCTTATTTGACATTACATCAAGTCGGGGTCAATATATTTAGATCTTTGACACTTTGGAATTGGATTCAAATTTTATTAATCATTATCGTGTTGGTGGATATTATTGTTTTCCGTTTTGCACCGGGAGCAAATGCAGCGGGAGACTGGGTTTTTTATGGTTTCTTACTTACGGTACTAATCGCCGCGGCTATATGGACAGCAATAAAAAAAATCAAAATGACGCAAAAGCCGCATGTGCTGATTTCGACATTGTTTTTTATGATCGTTATTACATCATTGGAATGGATCATCGCTTTAATGGGAAGACAAGATAATATTGATGTATATGTTGCACTACTATTATTCCCATTAGTAGCCGTTAATGCATACCAAATTTTAATGTTGCCAAAATACAATGCACAATCAGAAGAAGATCGAAAACGATTGGAAGAGCGTCGCAAAGCACGAAAAGAAACAACGAAAGCTGTAAAAGCATAAAAAAAGGGCGATCACAGAAATGAAAAATTTCGTGGCAGCCCTTTTTTAGTTATATAGTAGATTTTAAATTTAAGGATAACGCTTTGTAGAAATTTCATAGCCAAATATATTTTGTTCAATAGATACAAATTTATGCGCTTTTATAAATTCATTAATATCTTCAAATGAAACTTCCTTGTCTCGGTGTAGAGGAATACTTACAA